>WJJN01000393.1 GCA_014729735.1 Candidatus Zhuqueibacterota bacterium | reverse complement strand
CGAAGCGAATAATTACAATGTTGAAATACGTGACGTATTGAGATTCGAAATCCCGAACAAGCCGGGCGAGCTAGCCTACATCACGACTCGTGTGAGCCATGTCGGACTAAATATTGACCATCTTTATGCTTCTGCAAAACCCGGTGACAAGACCGTGAGTGTGATTGTGGATGTCGATGACATCAATACTGCGATGACACTATTTCGATAATAATACAAAAAAATATTTATCGTTTCGGAAAGTTAAGAATATTAAATATTCTGAAATTGTCGTCGATATGACTAATTGACAGAACAAATGAGGTGATGCATTGAATAAGATATTAGTCGTCGATGATGAGAAGGATATCCGGTTATTTCTGACTGAATTGCTCAGTTCGGTTGGTTTCGCTGTCAACCATGCGGAAAATGGAGAAACTGCGTTGAAAATGATCGCCAATGAAGCGCCAGACCTGGTGCTCCTCGATCAGGTATTGCCCGGAAAAATGGATGGTATTCGAATATTAAAGAAGATCAAGAAAATTGATTCCAACATTACGGTCATCATTTTGACAGGGTACGGTGAAATCAAAACCGCAGTCAGGGCGATGAAAATCGGTGCATATGATTATCTGACCAAACCTTTTGAAAATGATGAGTTGATTTTAGCGGTCACCAGGGCGCTGGAATCTCGTTCATTATCGTTGGAAGTGAAGGACTTAAAACAGAAATTAGCCTATCGCGACACCCTCGAGTCACTCATGGGGAGCAGCATTTCCATTAAACGAATCCATTTACAAATAGAGAAAGTCGCATCCACAGACTTTACCGTATTTATACAGGGAGAGAGCGGTACCGGTAAAGAGATCGTGGCACAGGCGATCCATAATCAGAGCTTGCGCCGCAACGGTCCCTTTGTGGCAGTCGACTGTGGTGCGATTCCAGATACGCTCGTAGAAAGTGAGTTATTCGGATACGAGAAAGGTGCATTCACTGGTGCGGATACCAGAAAAGAAGGGCAGTTTGAGTTGGCAAACAAGGGAACTATTTTCTTAGATGAAATCAGCAATTTGCCGTTTCAGGTACAAAAAAAGCTGCTGCGCCTGATCCAGGAAAAAAAAGTACAGCATCTGGGCGGGAAAAAATTAATAAACGTAGATGTGCGTATTATCGCCGCGACAAATGAAAATGTGGTGAATTTGATCGAACGGGGAGAATTTCGAAACGATTTATATTACCGTCTCGCGGAGTTTGTTATCCTGATGCCTCCATTACGCGAAAGAGAAAATGATATTCTATTTCTGGCGAAAAAATTCCTGAAAGAAACAAACAAGGAATTGAGTAAAAAAATCAGGGGTTTTACCGAGGAAGCAGAGAGAATGTTATTGACTTATGAATGGAAGGGCAATGTGCGGGAACTGAAGAACGTTATACGACGTGCTGTGCTGCTGGCGGATAACGTTGTGGGCACGGAGCATCTTGTATTCGATACACCCTGTATGCGAAATCTGGAACGAGACTATTGCCGCGTTTCATTTGATGAGTCTTATTCTCTCAAAAAGCTGACGAAAAGGGTCGTTGGAAATGTCGAAAAACAGGCGATCAAAAAAGTGCTGATCAAAACTGGTGGAAATAAAAACAAAGCCGCCCGTATTCTCGAAGTGGATTATAAAACCCTCCATACCAAGATCAAAAATTACGGAATTAACGTTCAAAAAATTATTCAGGATTATCGCCATTAGCAGTGTGTAATGTGCGACGCACCTCTGGGGATGTCGCACTTTCGCCACTCCCTCGGTATAAAGCTTCCTATTTGCCTCAAATGCCTTGCTTTAGTTGACAAATTTGGTTATATTAGATTTAAGATTAAAGTAAGGAGGCGAATATGTATCGATACGTAATTACAGGGCTTTTAACACTGTTATTCCTTTCATGTGAAAAATCCGAGATGGAAAATGCAGTTATTACCCATCATGATATCAGTGTTACTTTGAATCCGGAAAAACATTCAATCCAAGGAACAGATCAAATACGCATCAAAGCCGAAAAGGCGCTCTACAGGGTCGGTTTTGTTCTAAATAGCGGATATCACACTGTGGCTTTAAAGGAGAGCCCTGCCCATATATTTACAGAAGTGAGTGCTGAAAAATTTAATGAAGATTTTCCGGGTATTAAACCTTCTCCAGGAAAAACTCGGCATCGATATTATGTTGTGGAATCAAAAACCGCTGACTCCACTCGTTCCTTCACTCTTGAATTTGCAGGGACTATTTTCGACAGTCTAACAACGCCAAAGCAGGAATATTCCCGCGGCTTTGCTACAACCACGGGTCTGATCGAAAAAAGGGGCGTTTACCTTGCCGGCAGTTCTGCCTGGATTCCCACCCAGAAAAATACTCGTTTTACATATACGCTGAAAACCAGACTTCCGGCAGGCTGGCACAGTGTTTCGCAGGGCTACGAAACCATGCGCGGCATCCGGGAGAATTTTCAGATCAATGAATGGACCTGTGATAAACCGATGGAGGAAGCGTATCTGATTGCCGGTGAATATCTTATTACAGAGGAGGATCATAATGGCATCAGTGTACTGACCTACACTTACCAGGAAGAACCGGATTTAACGGCTCGCTATCGTGCTGCAACAAAACGTTATCTCGATATGTATTCACAAAAAATAGGGGCGTATCCATTCAGGAAATTTGCACTGGTGGAAAATTTCTGGCAGACCGGATACGGAATGCCCTCATTTACGCTCCTCGGGAACCGCATCATTCGATTGCCGTTTATTATTCATACTTCTTACGGACATGAAATTCTGCATAATTGGTGGGGTAACAGTGTATATGTAGATTGGGAAAAAGGAAACTGGTGTGAGGGACTTACAAATTATATGGCAGATCATTATTACAAAAAACAACGGGGAGCGGATGCAGAATATCGGCGTTCGATGCTTCAGAACTATCTGAATTACGTGCAACAGGAAGCCGATTTTCCGTTGACCGAGTTTACAGAGCGTCACAATCCAGCAACTCAGGCAGTGGGATACAGCAAATCAGCGATGGTGTTTCATATGCTGTATCAAATGCTTGGAAAAGAGAAATTTCATGAAACCGTACAATCTTTTTATCGAAATTACGTTTTTAATACGGCTTCCTGGAAGGATGTTGAAAAGGAATTTGCAGCGAAATACGATGAGCAAAATCTCTCCTGGTTCTTTGATCAGTGGATCGACAGAAAAGGCGCCCCGTTTTTGAACATCGAAGAACTCAGAACAAGCACTGGAGAGTCCGGCTACAATGTACATTTAGCACTGACACAGGAAACGCCGGAATACAGGCTTCATGTTCCGGTTCGATTTGAAGGTGAAAGCATGGATACGACTTTTATCGTAAAGTTAGATTCCGTTCGGGAGGATTATCATTTTAGCTTTAGCCAGCCGCCTTCAAATGTTCAGGTCGATCCGCATTTCGATGTTTTTCGAAAACTGCACCGTTCGGAAATCCCGCCTTCGTTAAGCCAGACACTCGGTAAGTCGCAGGCAATTATCGCATTGCCGGGAAAAGCCGATAAAGAGCGATATGATGCATATCACTCGATTGCGGAGCAATGGAGTGCCGACGGTAATGTTGTCATTAAAAACGACAGCGAAGTCGACGACGACGAATTGAAGAGTAGTGCTGTGTGGATTATGGATATGAACAACGAACTACTCCCCAAGACGATTCAATCGGAAGATAGTGATTTTTCGATTATGAAAGATGGAATTACGGTCACAGGTGAGAATTTTGCCGCATCAGAGTATTCTTTTGCAATTACCCGACGAAACCCTCTAAATCCGGAGTTATCCGTAACCTTGTTTCACGTCGCAGACATTGAATCAATGAGTTCGCTCAGTCGTAAATTGCCCCATTATGGCAAATACGGATATCTTGTTTTCGAGAACGAACGAAATATCGGAAAAGGAGAATGGGAAGTGAAGGATTCACCACTTTTTCGAAAAGTAGAATTTGAAAACTAATAACCAACAGGGATGAGTATGAGATCCAGAATGTATATTTTCGTTTCGCTAATAGTATTCGTTTTTCTTCCTTCGATTTTCGCTCTTGATAGCGCTAATCTTGAAAAACATCTTACATATTTAGCCTCTGATAAATTGGAGGGCAGAGGTCCGGGTACTGCCGGAATCGATTCAGCAGCAAATTATATTGCAGATGTCTTCAAAAAAAATGGGCTAAAACCCGGAGGTGACGACAATTCATATTTTCAAAAAATGAACGTTAAATACGGAGTAAAAGCAGGCGCTGAAAATCGCCTCAAATTCGACGGAAAATCATATCAATTCGATAAAAGTTATGTTCCGTTGGGTTTTTCGGGAAACGGGCGCGTAAACGGGAATATCGCTTTTGCAGGATATGGAATTGTCGATGATGATTTTGATGCAATAGATCTTACGGATAAAATTGCACTCATCCTCACAGGACTGCCTGAAGATAATGATTCCACCGAAAGCTCAAATAATACGGAGGAATCAATTCACGCGAATTTGCGTTCCAAAGTGATAAATGCCAAAACCAGGGGTGCCGCCGCGGTTATTTTCATCGATCCGGCAAATCCAGTCGAGGCATCTGATTTTTTGCCTGCACTTCGTAGTAGCCGAGGTTACCACGACGTTGGTATTCCTGTCATTCAAATGACGCGCAACGCTCTTAGGGACGCTCTCGACGAGAATACACTTCAAAAATTATTGAAAAATACTGTATCAAAGCAACAAAGGAACGAGTTGCTTAAAAATGTCAGGGCAGAATTGAGAGTCGATTTGAAGGCTCGGGAAGCTGCGCTAAAAAACGTAATTGGCATATTTCCCGGTTCCGATGATTCTCTAAATCAGGCACCGCTGATTATCGGTGCGCATTACGATCATCTCGGCTACGGTGGTCCGGGTTCAAAAGCTCCGGGAGTACATGCTATCCATAATGGCGCCGATGATAACGCTTCCGGCGTTGCGGCATTATTGAAATTAAGTGAGAAATTCACGAAGTCCGATCAGGAAATAAAACGACCGGTCGTGTTCATCGCTTTTACCGCTGAGGAAATCGGCATGATCGGCTCGACATATTTTGTGAAACATCCGCTTTATCCCCTGGAAAAAGTCGTTGCAATGTTAAATCTCGATACGGTTGGCAGGATGACTGAAAATGAGCTAATCATTTTTGGAAGTGGAACTGCAACGCAATGGCAGTACATTTTAAACGGGTACAATCACAAGCATCAATTGGAGCTTGTGCTTCGACCGGAAGGAAATAGTCCGTCCGACCACGCTATTTTTTATACACATAAAATCCCGGTACTGCATTTCTTTTCGGGCGCAAATGAAGATTATCATAAACCGAGCGATGACGTGGAAAAAATTAATTTTCAGGGATTGACAAAAATTGCCGATTTTGTATTTGACGTCAGTCAATATCTGGTACAGCGGGAAGAGCCGTTAACTTTCAAAGTATCCGGGAAAGAACGGCATCAAGCCGTAAATCGGAGAAGTAAAGCGGGTAATAGACCGTGGTTGGGAACAGTGCCGGATTTCACATATCAAAAAAATGACGGACTGAAATTGTCGGGAGTTAGCGCTGGCAGTCCCTGCGAAAAAGCCGGGCTCCAGCCAGGTGATCTGATCACCCGGATCGATAATACGGATATCAATTCTATTTATGAATTAAACCATGTGCTAAAAAATCACAAACCGGGTGATGAAATCCTGGTAACATATTTACGGGAAGGTGAGAAAAAGACCGTTGAAATCGTTCTCGCGGAACGATAAATAACTTGCATTTCAGAAGATGTTTTGATATATTATTTCAACATCTATATTTATTAAAAAATAAAAATTTATGAATATTATCCACAAAACAAGTCAAAAATGGTATCCAGAGCACAAAAGATTCGTTTGACAATATTTCTTGTCGTGGCGTTGTCTGTATTAATTGGCTCGATAATAATTATTACAGGTCAACAGATTTTTGAAAATAAAGAAACATATTACATTCGCTATCGTGATGTTTCATTGAGTGGTCTTGAAATCGGTTCTGCGGTGAGGTATAGGGGTATTCGTGTGGGGCGTATCGAAGATATTTATATCGACGAACAGGACATAACCACTCTGGTTGTAAAAATATCGGTTGAGCCGGATGTGCCAATCAAGGAGGATACGGAAGCGATTGTTACTTTTTTTGGTATAACAGGTCTCAAAATCATTGAGCTACAAGGGGGGACAAATGAATCCGAACCCCTGGAGCCGGGATCTTTTATAGCATCCGGCGTTTCCCTCGTAGAGACAATGACGGATCAGGCAGAGGTTATTGCCAGAAAACTGGAGCTCATTCTCAATAATATTGCAGAAATGACCGAAGCAAGTCGCCGTAACCAGATTTATCGACTTGTGGACAATACGAGCAATACATTAGAATCTTTTCAAACATTTCTGGATACAAATAAAGTAAATTTTTATCGAACGGTTGAAAATATAGCAGTATTTTCTGCCGAATTAGATACGCTAACTCACACAACGACATTATTTGTCGATGATCTGCGGAAAATTACATCCTCTGAGGCATTAACAACAAGCATTGATAATATCGAGGTAATAACAACCGAACTGAGGGAAGCGAAACTTTCCGAGCTTATTGCGAAGCTGACGAAGGCTGTCGAGCAAACAGACAAAACATTTACTCATCTCGATCTTACATTGTTAAAAAGCAGGCATGATATTCTAAACTCTGCCGAGGTTCTGCGCGAAAGTCTCGAAAATTTCAATGAGTTTACACGGATAATAAGTGAAAATCCCTCTCTATTGTTAAGGAGCAGACCGCAGCCCGAAATTGAAGGACGATAATAGAAATGAAAAAGCGATTTTTTGCAATTATCATTTTTAGTCTTATTGCAGGTTTTTTATTGACCTGCATGACGCGAGCCATTCAACCCAAATATTTCATTCTGGATTATCAACCCGTACTCCGGGATAGTAGTTTGACCATCGAACCGTCAATTCCTAAAAAAGTTCAGGTACAAACAATGAAAATTCCCCGCACCTTCGACCGTGTAAATATTGTGGTTCGATATTCGGCGCATCGGCTGGATTATTATCGTTACAACCTCTGGGCGATTCGTCCGCAAACCACCATCTCTGACCTGATCGCTGAACATATATCGGAGTACGGAATTTTCCAACAGTGCCAGCGGGAATTTCTGGATGAGCGACCGGATTATGAAATCGTTGGTACTATCGAAGCCATCGAAAAATTTGATCATGAGGCTTATACCGCAGCACATTTTGCAATGAGAATGTATTTGCGAACTTATGATGGTTATGAGGATGTGCTCAGTCATGAATTCGATAGGGAAGAGGAAATGCCGATTTTCCGAATGGAATTGTTTGCCAAAAAAATCAGCGATATTTTACAGGAGGAGGTAGATAATTTTCTTCGTAAAATTATCGTTCATTTTAAAGAGCAAAGGAAGTCTGAAAAAGAAACTATGCAGAGTTCATAATTCAGTTAAGATATTTATGAAAAAATCAGCATTTTTATTTTTATTGACATATTCACTGTGTTTTGCACAGAATGACAAAGAATACAACTGGCTGGCGCCTTCACCGGGGATACAACTGGACATGGAGGCGGAAGATGATATCAAAGGATTGGGACGCATCTTTATGCCGGTAATGACGAATCCTGATTTTGAACCGGTCTATACCGTATCCAAAGCTGATTCGGTGATTGAAGTTCAAAAAATGGGACACAGCGTATGGGTTCGCCCGGGTAGCTACAAAATCACATTTGGCTCTGGTACAATCGATCAGTTGATGCACAAAGAAATACAAATCAGAGCAGAGGAAACGAGAATAATCGAACCGGATTGGAGTGGTTTAACGGTTCGAATTATCGATGAGACCCGGGATTGGTTGAATGAGCCGTACGAATTGTTCCGGATTCCGGAGATTGAAGCGTATGGAATAGGGTACGGTGCGGACGAACAGCTCGGCGAAAACTTGCAAACATGGATTCTGCGTCCCGGGCTTTACAAGATTGTTAAACTTGGCGAAAACGTAAATACCTATGTTAATTTTGCCACCGTTCGGTTGCTGCCCGGCGATTTAACTCAATACACTATCGTGATGGATAGTGAAACCAAACAATTCCTGGGTGCCGGAGTTCTGGAATTCGGAACTACGAACCGCAAGATAAAAAACTGGACGATAAACAGTACGCTTTACGGCAGTTTTACCCTGAACCATGCCAATGATTTGACTTCCAAAGAACAGAAAACGAGCATGGCATTTGTAGCGCAGCTCGATTATAATATTCGTTACAGCACGCCCAAACATTATTTCCTATCCCGGGGAGTGGCAGAAGAAGGGTGGAATATGCAAAAAGATCAAAATACTTTTCGCAGCTTCCTGGATAATATCCGAATCAAGAATGTCTATATCTATTATTTCCTGCCTGGTATCGGTGCTTATGGAAGACTTTTTGCCGAAACGAATTTATTTGATACAAAGTACTATTATGATGATAGTGAAGACGTTTATTTTTATGATGAAGATGGCAGGCTCGATCATGTGCGCAGGTATATCAGGCATGTCACCTTGTCGCCGGCATTCTCGCCGTTAGAGCTAAAAGAAGGAATCGGGCTCAATTTAAGACTGATTAAATCGCTGCGAACAAATTTCAATATCAGGGTAGGAATGGGATTCCGGCAGAATATTAACCGGGATTTGTTCAATCAGGATGAAATGGATGATACCAAACTTTATCGGAAACCTTCTGCATATTTAAAAGGACCGGAAGCGTCGTTTATAGGAAATTCGCGTATATTCAGAAATATAATGATTACTTCGGAATTGGATCTGTTACTGCCATCCAATACGAATGAAGAGATCGTATATGATTGGGAGAATAATATAAATTTAAGATTATCAAAAAATATTTCCATCGATTATACGCTTCGAATCAAAAAAGATAAAACTGTTATTTCATATATTCAGTACGAAAATATTTTATTGTTCCGTTATTCTTATCTAATATTTTAATATGGCACACCTGCAAAAAAATCAAGATGTCATTTATTTCTCCGGAGAATTGACTGCGAGAACGATCGAAGATTTCAGCAGCGAATTAAAACCGATTCTCAAGGAAAAAGCCAATGCTTCGTTGAGACTTGACCTGACGGAAATCGAGGATATCGATAGCGCCGGCGTCGCATTTCTGGATGAAGTTATCGTTGATAATTCTACGGATGATCGCTCGATAAGGCTCATCAATGTGCCGGATGACATTCAGGACTCTATCGATAGCTTTACAACAATCGATTTACCTGAAGAGGCGCCGGAAGCGAGGCGCGGATTTTACGAGTATCTCGATGACAAGCTTCGCATCTATAGAAAAAATTTCATCAGCCTGTTGTTCCTTGTAGCAGATGTATTTTACTGGAGCGTGGTTGGGCTTTTTAGATGGAAAGGACAGCGAAAAGGATCGCTGATTCAGCAAAGTCTGCTGATCGGCGTGGATGCGCTTCCGATTGTGGTATTAATTTCATTCCTGATCGGATTTATTCTGGCGCTACAATCAGCCGCGCAGTTGCGGCAATTCGGCGCCAATATTTTTGTAGCAGACCTGATTGGAATTGCCATGCTGCGGGAAATGGGACCGATCATGACAGCGATTGTTGTTGCTGGCAGAAGCGGTTCGGCGATCGCGTCGGAAATTGCAACCATGGTGGTCACTGAGGAAATCGACGCGCTGCAAACCATGGCACTGAATCCCATTCGCTTTGTGGTTGTGCCGAAATTTCATGCGATTACTCTCACCATGCCGATGTTGACGATTCTATCTAATTTAGTGGGTATTCTCGGTGGCTTTGTAATTGCCGTCACCTATTTACAACTGAGCGCAGCCGCGTTTTTCAATGAATTGCTGACTGTTCTTTTTTTGAAAGATGTGATGACCGGTTTGTTCAAAAGCGTGGTGTTTGCCTGGATCATTGTCATTATTGGCTGTTATTTCGGAATGCAGGTTAAAGGCGGCGCAGAAGGCGTAGGAAAATCAACGACCGCTTCGGTTGTCGCATCGATATTTTTTGTGATTGTAGCCGATTCCATTCTCGGACTTATTTTCTATTTTGGGGATAACATTTAAACAGAATTCCGGTTATCATGAATCCAATCATAGAAGTTGAAAATTTAACTGCAAAATACGGTGAAACCACTGTTTTAAAAGATGTGAACGTTCAGATCTTTCCCAATCAAATTACAGTGATTTTAGGCAAAAGCGGTTGTGGGAAAACAACACTTCTGAAGAATATCATCCGGTTATATCAACCCCATTCGGGACGAATAAAGATATTCGATCAAGATGTGACTTTTATGGAAGAAAAGGAATTCAACCAAATTCTGCGCAAGATCGGGGTGTTATTTCAAAATGGTGCATTGTTGAATTCACTGACAGTCGGGGAAAATGTGTCGATTCCCATTGAACAGCATACGAAATTGCATCCTTCGCTAATCCATCGCGTCGTACGCGGCAAATTGGGACTGGTCGAGCTGGAGCATGCGATCGGAATGTATCCCTCCGAGCTGTCCGGAGGCATGAAAAAGCGCGCTGCACTTGCCAGATCCATTGCGATGGATCCGCAGATTCTTTTCGGCGACGAACCATCCGCCGGATTGGACCCCATTACTGCTTCCGCACTGGACCGCCTGCTCTTCAAGCTACGGGATCATCTCGATATGACAATGGTGATTGTGAGTCACGAATTAGCCAGTATTCAGCGAATTGCCGAACGAATCATTTTCATGGATGATGGTAAAATTTTATTTCAGGGTAAACTTGAAGATGCCAAAAAGGAAGAAAATCCGGCAATGCAAAAATTTTTCAATCCCTGATTTTCATTTCAATATTTCTGTGGAAATGTGAATCAAGAAGCCCTCCCGGTTCCCGGCAGTAGCTGCTTCTATTTGTCTTTTAAATGTATATTGAACATGACATTCAAGCCTGATCTTTTCAGATAAATATCCGATCCCGCCGGCGCAGACGTAATTCCAGTGTGATTTATTAAATTCACTAAAAATGAGCAAATCCGGATGTATCTTATTTCGATAAACTTGATAACCGTTGCGGATGAACAAAGAGCCGGTAAATGCATACTCCAGTCCGCAATGAATGCCCCTGTCAGTGATTAAACCATCAGCAAATAGCTTGCTGTTCAGATCATTCTTATCGAAGCGATACACACCGTGGCGATATTCCAACGCTGCTTTAACTCTGGATCGAGGAGATGAATACGCCAGTCCACCGCCAAAATAACTGCCTGTTATTTCTGTATTCGATAATTGTGCCTGATAAATCCAATGTCGGGCATTATCGCTGGTCGAGCGATAATGGAGAAGCAGTCCGCCCCAAAAAGGATTCTTGCCAATACGATGTCTTGTAATCAAGTGAAGCTCATAACCCGACTGATTCCAGAAACCGGAGTTTTGCAGCCTGTAATTCGATTTTTTATCAACATCCATATTTTCATCGAAATAACTGAACCGAAGTCCGGCAGCACCTTCTGCGAAACAAAGAGCGGTTTGTAAGCCATAACGAAACTGTTGTCCGTTTTTAATGATTCCCATATTATCTGCAAGAGGCAGAAAAGACTGTTCGCTAACGAATAAATTAATATCATAGAAAAATGGAGCGATTTTGT
>WJJN01000392.1 GCA_014729735.1 Candidatus Zhuqueibacterota bacterium | reverse complement strand
GGAGTACAATATTGTCCTTAAAAGCAGTCCTGTTCGATCTCGATAATACACTCATCCTGTTTCAGGAAACACGTTTTTATGAAAGTTACAATCGTGCGTTATATGCATATTTTAAAGATATTATGAAGCCTGATGAATTTGCTGAAAAGCTGCTGCATTCAACGCACAAGATTGTAGAAAATGACGGCTCGCTTACTAACCTGGAGCATTTTATGAATTCATTCGCATCCGGGGATTCACAAGATAAAGATGATATTTTAAAAAGATTCGAGACGTTCTATGAAAATGAATTTGCACAGTTTCAGTCATTAATGAACCCGGCGGAAGGGGCACGTGAAGTGATGGAGCATTCGATAGATTCGGGTTTGAAACTGGTGATCGCCACAAATCCGATGTTCCCACTGAATGTACAACAGATGCGCATCGACTGGGCAGGTGTCGGCGATTTGTCTTTTGAACTAATCACCAGCGTGGAAAATTCCACGTATTGCAAGCCGAATCTCCAGTATTATCTGGAGATCACAAACAAGATCGATGTATCACCCGATCAATGCCTCATGGTCGGTAACGATCCTTTCAATGACATGATCGCGTCGAAGACTGGTATGAAAACTTATTTGACTACCGACAGCGACGAGATGTCCATCGAATTGAGCCGGGAATTGGCAAAGGGAAAAAACATCGAGATGCCAAAACCGGATTTCAAAGGTCAGTTGAAAGACGTGATCCCTGCGATCGATAAATTAACCTGATGGAATTTGCTGTGCTTTCGATCCGTAACGTGACATTTGGCTGGGATGAACGGCTATTATTCGAAAATATCTCCGCTACTTTGGAACCGGGACAAATCGTATTATTGACCGGCGAAAACGGAGTGGGCAAAACAACGCTACTGCAAATGATCGCAGGAATGATCCCTCATTTCCGTCGGGGAGTCACTCTCGAAGGCGATATTCTGATCGATAATTCCTCAGTATTTGTGAATCCCCCTCGCTGTTTTTTTCCTCAAGTCGCTTATATCCCATCATCTCAGATCGATTTTTTTCTTGTAAATGAAACGCCAGCCGAAGAAATAACGCTCATTAAATCAATATTTCGTTTTTCGGACATCGAAATCGCAAATAAAATCACGGATTTTAATAAATTTTTTGAAAACATTCTTCCGCCGACGAGCATGGCACACGACAGAATGAGCTATCAGCAAAAAGTCACATCATTATTACTCATTTACTTTTTGCAGGGAGCGCGATTGTTTTTGATTGACGAAATTTTACCGGCTTTTATAGAAAAAGATGAGCTGTGTAACTTCCTGCAATTCTTTCGTTATTTGCGTTCATTAAATAAAAGCATTATTTTAGTGAGTCACCAAATCGATCCCGGAGAATATACTACATGGGAAATAAGCCAACGGAAAGTAAATTTCTAAGAGCCATCAAAGCTGCTTTTCCTCGAGGGTACAATTATCTACTTCATCAAAATAGCAGTCAGGAAATTAATGATTACATAGATAATGAAATATATAAGCCGCTGCTTGTGGGACACAAGAAAACACTTTGGGGCGAGTTTTCTAAACAGTTGCCGAGAATCGGGCGTACAATTGGTTGGGTGCCTGAAAACATCCCTTTAATTTTTTTCAATCAAACCGTGCTTGCGGAAATTGCGGATTCTGCCGCAATCGCTCGCGGACATTTTCAGAGCACAGAAGATGATTTTCAGATAGCATATGAACTTTTAGACAAATTCGAAATGCTGCATTTCGCATCCCGAAATCCATTTTTTCTTTCCGAAGGTGAAACGAAAATTGTTTGGCTGATTACACAATGGGCGAAGCAACCTGAATACTTGGTCATCGGTAATTTAAAAGCATCGCTATCAAAACGAAGATACGAACAAATCCTGCAGTATCTGAATGATTCAGACTCGATTTCAAAAGATTTGGGATTTAAAGGACCAACCTTCATTCTGGGAGTGCAGGATGCTGAAATAGAAGAATACCAAAAATTATTGACAGATCGAGTATGGCGTTTTTCCGATGCGACAATTTTTAAACAGAATGATCAACAGGCGCTTAAATGAAAATACAATCTCGTAGCAGCGAAAAGTTTCATTCTTTGAGCATCCTGATGCTTGGTATATCTTCAAGCCTTTGGGCTGTATCTGCACGGCAGTACTTTATGCCGCTCGTTTGGCTGGCTGTACTGTGCATACTGGTAATAATTTATGATCCTCGTGAATTCAGTAGATTTTTGAAGCGCTTCGCACAGCTTGGTTCTGCACTGGTCATCATTTCCCTTATCCAAATACTATTCCGACGGGATGGGGAGATCATTGTCAGTTTGAACGGTGTTCCGCTCATCTACTCAGAAGGCGCACGGGAAGCAATATTGCTCTGGATTCGGTTCATGATATTGTTCGTACTGGCAAAAGTATTTGCACAAATTTCGTTATTTCATTTTCTGCTGTTTATGAATAAAATTGGGCTATCTTTGCGGCTGAGTTTGTTGTTTCAAACGGCATTGAAATTAATTCCTTTCATTTTTCACGAAGCACAAAAAGCGATGTGGTTCCTTCGATTTCGCGGCATTGATCTGCGCTCTCTATCAATCCGGGATAAATTTTCAGCAATACGCAAACTGCTTTATGCAATTTTGATTCGTGGAGTCCATTACGCTTCCTACTCGGCTCTGGCGCTTGAAACCCGTGGCTTCGGCGTTCAATATAAAATAAAAATCAGACAAAAATACCCATTGGCATCGGGTGACTATGCACTTATAGTGTTTGTGTTTCTATTGAATATATATGGCTTGATTCGAACTTTTTAGCGGAGGATTCCATGAAAACATTTCAGGTATGTGGCAGATCCAAATCCGGCAAAACCGCGACTGTTACGGAAATTATCAGGCAGCTCGCCAAACAACAGCAGCGCGTCGCCTCGATTAAATCGATACATTACGAACAATTTAGAATGGATTCGGAGGGTACTGATACATTTAAACATGCCGCAGCAGGCGCCGATCCTGTTATCGCGGCTGGATTGCATGAGACCGACATCCTCTACCAGCAATCGATGGATTTCATGGATATAGCTCGTAAGATTTCTGCGGACTGGCTCGTAGTGGAAGGCTTCAATGAATTTGCGCTTCCGAAAATAGCCTGTGCCAAAACAAAGGATGAACTGGAGCATATGGTTGACCGCCGGACGTTTGCCATCTCAGGTGTGATCAGCCGGGAAATCAAGGAATATAAAAAAATTCCGGTTTTTAATATTCAAAAACCGGAACATATTGAAAAATTAATATCGCTAATCTACGAAAAGACATTTCCGCTACTGCCTTATGTCGATGACGCCTGCTGCCGGCTATGCGGCTTGACCTGCTCCAAGCTTGTGGAGGCGATCGTTCAGGGAGAAAAGAAATATGAAGATTGCCTCATTCAGAAATCCGATATGAAGCTCCGTATTGGAGAAAAGGATATTCCGATGGTACCATTTGTTCAAAATATTCTTCGCAACACCGTCATTGGAATTGCCTCTGAACTTACCGGCTGGGAGAAAAATACAAAAATCGAATTAACGATCAATCGATAATATTCGTTCCGTTGTAAACATGAAATCCTGTAATATCAACAAGCGATATTTGCGGCTGCTGCTCCATTACCGGACGCAGCGAAGCGCAACCGACCTGTCCCGCCTTGCTGAGTGCACAGAACATCACATTGAAGCCCGATTGCCGCACTTTTTCATTTCCTCCGTTTATACGAATAATTCTCAGACAGGCTTCTTCACAGGCTTTTTGAGGTGGCATGCCCTGCCGCATCAGCTCGATAATCAAATAGGAGCCGCATGAACGGATTACTTCTTCTCCCCTACCGGAAGCTGCAGCAGCGCCCGCCTCGTTATCAACAAAGAGTCCTGATCCGATGAGTGGCGCATCTCCCACCCGACCCGGCATTTTCATAATCTGCGAGCTGGTTGAGTTTATCCCGGCGAGATTGCCACTCACATCCACCGCCAGCACATTAAGCGTTCCATAAAGCAATTGATTGCGGCTTAGATCATCCTTCGGTGGGATCCAGCTATCGTTTTCATTCAAATTTTCTTTCCAGCGCAACCATTCAGTTCGCGCGCGCTCGGTCATCAGATTTTCTTTTTGAAATCCATGCATCAGCGCAAAATGCAACGCCCCTTCTCCCGCAAGCAAAATATGGTCGGTTCGCTCCATCACCTTTCTGGCAACAGAACTGGGAGTTTTAATGTATTCCAAAGCTGCGACAGCACCGCAACCATGCTTCGGACCGTACATCACAGAAGCATCCAATTGAATTTCTCCATGCTCGTTGGGAATACTGCCATATCCCACTGAAAGATCTTCAGGATTTTTTTCCGCAATATTTGCGCTCTGCTCGACTGCATCCAGCACATTACCACCCTGCTCCAATATCTCCCACCCCGGCTTGGTAACTTTTTTGCCCCAATATTCCGACCTGTTGCACAAAATCAGTGCGTGAGAGTTTGCAGCGGAACTGTTTTCAATTTTCCAGAGCGGTGCTGTCATTGCCGCAGCGCCGATTCCTGACACCTTTTTCAAAAAATGACGTCTTGACTCTTTTTTATTCATAGCATCTACCCTCATGTTGATCAAAGAGCTTTACGGTTGTTAACATACTGAAATAATGATAGCTTCAATATTTATAAATGACTACAAAGATGATCGTTCTAAATTATTAATATTTTTCATTAATGTCAAGAGATATTTGAAAGATATCAGGAATTTAATTGATCGAAAAATTTCTTTAATTCGACATTTCCACCTGACAGAATGATTCCAATCTTCTTTTGAGAATCACGTAGCGGATTATCGAATAGTGCCGCGAGCGGGACTGCTGACGATGGCTCCACCACAATCTTCATTCGTTCGAAAATCAACTGCATCGCCCGGATAATTTCCTGCTCAGTTGCCAGTATGATATCATCGACGTAATCCCGGATAATTGGAAAGGTTTTGTTACCGAGCGACGTCTTCAAGCCGTCGGCAATGGTATTCGGATTATTTGAAGGGATAATTTTCCCTGCTTTTTTAGATCTATATGCATCATCAGCATTTTTCGGCTCGCCGCCGATGACTTTGATGTCAGGTTTCATTTCCTTTACTGTCAGCGCTGTACCACTCAATAATCCGCCTCCTCCGACTGGTGCCAAGATATAGTCCAGGTTATCTATTTCCGCTAACAACTCTAATGCGGCTGTCCCCTGTCCCGCAATAATTTCATAATTATTAAACGGATGGATCATTGTCGCATCTGTTTTTGAAATTATTTTTTCAGCGGTCGTTTCTCTTGATTCCAGTGTCGGCTCACAAAATGTAATATTACCGCCATAATTTTTCACCGCTGATATCTTGACAGCCGGTGCATTCGATGGCATTACGATATACGCCCGAATTCCCCGCTTGCAAGCAGCCAGCGACAATGCCGCGGCATGATTCCCGGATGAGTGCGTGACAACACCCTTTGCTGCTGTTTTATCATCCAAACTAAACAGTGCATTGGTCGCACCACGAAATTTAAACGCCCCCACTTTCTGGAAATTCTCACATTTAAAATAAAGCCGTACACCCAATATTTTATCTATTGATGAGCAGGTAAGCACTGGGGTTCTGTGAACATAGGGTCGAATTAGTTTGTGTGCTGTCCGTATATCTTCTAAATCCGGTTTTCTTTCCAAAATAGTACCTCCTGTCATTCTTTTCATCCTGATAACTACTTATCTTTTTCTTTTGTTGATTCTTGATCCGGAGCTGATTTTGCCGGCTGAAATATCCGGTTCACAGCATCCACGCACTTCACCCACCATATTGGCTTTCCTTCCGTTAGAAACTCCCAGATTACTTGCGATACTTCCGGTGTACGAAGATAACCGTATGATTTATGCGGATTTCGCTCTCCATCCATTTCATAATCATTGTAAACAATTTTATCGATCACTTTAACATGGTGCGAATTTTCAAAGTAATCATCAGCAAGGTTGTAATTCAACGCGACCCTGTCTTTCAGATCGGAAAAATTGTACCATTTTTCTCTTACATTTTCAGGTGTGGTACAGCACTTGATATCTCGCTTTAAAATTTTCTTTTGCTCCTGATAATTTTTGCTCATGATAAACGGCATTCCTAAAGGGGAGCCCATTGTCACAAATGTGTGAATATCAACATCTGGAGCAGTTTGTGTCAGCACGTCATATGCAATAATAGATCCCATCGAATGGCAGATCAACATAATCTGTTTTTTTCTGTGCTTTCGTAACACGCCTGCCAGTTCATTTCGAATGACATCTTTTGCCGGTCGTATGCGCTCAAATTTATCAAGAGTGTATTTTGAATAGTAGGTATCCAGGTCATTAAAAAATCTCCTGATGATCAGATCCGTGATTCCTGAAAAATTAATCGACATATCGCGATTCAAGAAAATTCCGTCCATCTGCTTTTCAAGAAAATTCAGAAATTTCTGCCGTGCGCTGCTTTTTTTTCTTCGAATAAGCGTTGTTGGAGAAATATAAGGATCATGGATAAACAAGGGATGTTCCCTGTCTTTAATCTTTTTATTCAAAGGTTGCGGATAGAAGTAATCAGACCAGTAGACCAGTTCAAAAGGAAAAAATATTCTCGGATGTTTTACTGCTCGCAATCCATCTTTAATTGCCTGTTTCCACCATTTTCGCAGTAATCGCTCCGGCGGCTTGTTTTTCAATCCATGAATACCGATAATAATTTTTGACATTTCCACTCCCGTTCGAAACATAATCATGAAATACGTAACTACTAAATTAAGACATTTTTTAAACAAAATCAAATATTAAATAAGTCTTGACATAAATATATTTTTTCGCTATTATTAAGCTATGTTTGAATCGATAATTACACACAACGATTTTGACGGCATTGCAAGCGCGGCAATTTGTTCATTTATTTATAATATTGAAAATATCAAGTTTGCCGGTCCCAACACTATTGCCCGCGCACAAATTGCCGTCACTAAAAATGATATCGTCTGTGACCTCCCATATCCGCTGGAATGCGGAATGTGGTTCGATCATCATGAAGGCAATCTCCAGGAATTGAAATACCGTAACATCGATACCGCGACAATCGAAGGAGCATTTTCCCTGGAACCATCCTGTGCCCGAGTGATTTATAATTACCTTAAAGAACGAGATCACAAATTACCCGAGCACTTTGAAGGGCTGGTCGAAGAAACGGATGTCATTGACTCATTTGATTATGACAGTATAGATGAATGGCGAAGCGAAACACCTGGCAAAATAATTGATGCCACATTAAAAACGCGTCTCCAGGACAAGCGCGATCGAGACCATTATTTTCGTTCGCTTGTTTACATGCTGCGGGACGAACCGCTGGATATCGTTGCTCAAAAACCCGAAATTAGAGAAAAGTATGAGCAATTCCAGCGGGAAGAGGCTGAAATGCTCAAGATCATTGAAAATAACTCCCGTTTTCTTGAACAGGATGAGGATGAGGAAATCATCATCATCGACCTGACCGGATTTAACCGGCGTCCGCATACTATAAAAAACCTCGCCTATCTGCTTTATCCACGGGCGCTGTCAGTACTGGAAGTCAACAGTCTTTATAAACGTGGTGTTAAAAGTAATGACATCGCTATATCCATGTCGCTGAGCATCAATTTGAACAATAACGAACATCCGAAAGATGTCGGTGAAATCATGAGGGAACTGAACATTGGAGATGGGCACGCAGGTGCTGCCGCAGGGACTGTTTACTGTGATTCAAAAAATGAAATGCTGAAACGGAAAGAGCAGATCCTTGTCGAAATCCTCCATATTTGGAAAAGTCAAAATTAATAATTGAATATGGCGACTCTGTGGTTCGCTAATTTGTATATGCAGCATACTTCACCAGCAGATCCACGAATAAGGATTTATATTACATATCTGCAACAACAGCACAGATGAAAGAGACATTAAAGAAAGTATTTAAACAAGTTAGTACAAAAATATCTTGCAATGTTTAAAAAATATTTGTAAATTCAAGGTTATTTTTGGAGTCCTGTACTCAATGATCCTGTAATCATTCATGTAAAGAATCTGTTAATTAAATCAAAGGTTGAAAATGGGCTTATATATTGGTTTGGATTTGGGCGGCACGAACCTCAAGTACGCTTTAGGCGATGAAACCGGTAAATTGTCAACGAAGAAAAGCATGCCTTCACTGTCTAATGAAAATCAGGATAAAATCTTCGAAAACATATTCTCGGCAATTGAGGAACTTCTTGACGAGACTGACTCCGACATCCCGGCAATCGGGATGGGAACTCCGGGCAGCGTGAATTTCGAGCGAGGTCAGCTAAACGGAACGACTCCCAATATTCCGGACTGGACAAATGCTCCGATAAAAAAATCTATCGAGGACAAATTTGGCATTCCGACATATGTTGATAATGACGCAAATGTCGTTGCGCTGGCAGAAGCCCGATGTGGTGCTGCGGCAGATTGCTCTAGCGTCGTCTGCTTTACGATCGGCACTGGTATAGGCGGAGGGATTATTCTGGATAATAAAATTTTGCGGGGGGCAAGTTACTCTGCTGCAGAAGTCGGGCACATCACAGTTGAAATGAACGGCAAACCCTGCGGGTGCGGTAACTTCGGATGTCTCGAAGCTTATGCCGCTGCTCCGGCAATGATAAAACGCTATCGCCATAAATTGAAACGAACCGGTCTCCTTTATAAAGAAGATCAGCTCTCCCCCGAGTTCATCTTTCAGAAAGCCGCTGTTGAAGAGGATTTTGCAATTGAAACAATTAACGAAACATGTGATTATTTAGGAACGGGAATAGCCAGTATCGTGAATGTACTGAATCCCGAGATGGTGCTAATCGGTGGCGGCGTCTCCGAGGCAGGGGAAGAATTCATTCAGCGCATAGAAAAAGTGGTCCGACAAAAGATCATGAAGGCGTGTTCCGATGTGCTGAAAGTCGGAAAGGTTCAATTGGGAAATGACGCCGGTGTGGTAGGCGCAATACTATTAGCCGCTGAAGGCAAATGACTTGCAAATTATAATTAAGTTACCAAGCCGGTCACGTTCATCGACCGGCTTTTTCGTTACAGGATTAGTAGCGAGAAATCCAATGCTTTTGCAGAATGCGTTAAAGCACCGATAGATATGAAATCCACCCCGGTCTCTGCATATTCTGCAATATTTTGTAGATTCACTCCCCCGGAAATCTCCAGTTCCACTCGTTTATTCACCAGCGCTACAGCCGTGGCAATTTGATCGACATTCATATTATCCAGCATAATTCTGTCAATCCCCATTTCGACAGCTTGTCGCACTTCATCGATGTTTCTGGTTTCCACCTCGATTTTCAAATCCAGATCGTGCTGTTTCAGATATCGCCGCGAGTTTTCCACCGCCTGACGGATTCCACCTGCGGCAGTAACATGATTTTCCTTGATCAGAACCATGTCGAACAATCCGATTCGGTGATTGTAACCACCGCCTGCTTTAACAGCATATTTTTCCAGCAATCGTAATCCCGGGGTCGTTTTACGGGTATCCAGAATGCGCACTCCCGTATGCTTCGTCAATTCTACAAATCGAGATGTCAGCGTTGCAATCCCGCTCAGCCTTCCCAAAAAATTCAGCGCCGTGCGCTCGCCTGTGAGGATGCTCCGCAAAGAGCCATCGATTTTAATCACTTCCTGTTGCGATGCAACACGGTCGCCATCGGTGACATTCGCCGTGATTTTCAGTTCCGGATCGACCTCGTGAAGTACAGTTTCCACGATCTCCACGCCAGCGATAATCCCACCTTCTTTGGCGATGATATGAGCGTTCCCCGTTTTTCTGGAAGGAACAGTTGAAAGCGATGTGACGTCTCCGCGATCGCTGAGGTCTTCTTGCAGAGCGGTTCGGATCGATTTTTCTACATAATTTACCATGAGCTTTCACTCGAAATTATAAATAATATTATTTTCATGAAAGATAAGAAAAAAAATCAAATTTACAACTATTTTTTTTAATGAAGTAACTATCCAAACTATGTATGAAAATTAATCCTTAGCGTGGAGGTAGGGCTTTATATTTTTTTTCAGCATTGTAAATTCTTTCAGTGTAAGTTGCTGAAAATTGTCGCTCTTTGCTGATTGAGGATTCTGATGAACTTCCAGCATCAATCCATCCGCACCAGCGACAAGAACAGCTTTTGCAATTTCCGGAGCAATATCTTTCCGTCCTAACGCGTGACTGATATCAGCGAACACAGGAAAACGGGTATATCTTTTCAATAACACTATCCCGGCAATATCGAGCGTGTTACGCGTGAAAGTTTCGAAGGTTCGTATTCCCCTTTCGCAGAGAATAATCCGTGAGTTTCCATGATGGATAATATATTCTGCTGCATTAAGAAATTCTTCCAGAGTTGCCATAAATCCTCGCTTTAAAAAAATGGGTTTACCCATCTGTCCGGCAACTTTCAATAATTCAAAATTTTGCATATTACGAGAACCGATTTGAATAATATCAATATAATTATGAAAAAGATCTGCCAGAGCTGTATCAACCATCTCGCTGATCGAAATCATGCCGAATTCTTCCACGACATCATGCATCAACTTAATTCCATCATGGCGCAACCCCTGAAAAGAATAAGGGGATGTTCTTGGTTTGAACGCTCCACCTCTAAGCACATATACTCCATTATCGCATAATGAAGCGGCAATTGTCCGCATCTGCTCAAAACTTTCGATAGCACATGGACCTGCAATTACTAGCTTTTCTTTTCCGCCTATTTCTTTCCCTTTAATAGTGAGAATGCTCTTCGTATCGAGTTCGGAAGAGAGAACACGCAATTTTAATCCGACCGGTTTTGCAAGATCCATTTCATCAGCTCCCTCTGATATTTTTTAACAGATCGTCAAATATGTGTTTACAATATTTACATTCATAACAATTATCTTCACATTTTAATCGCCGCTTAAACCACTCTTCCGGCAAATAGATATTTTTAAATTTCGCTGCATTTTTTGCGTCCTGCTGCCTCGCGAGACTGATTCCGCCGTGACTTGTTTTGAATAAAAAATATAGATCTTTTTGTTTCCCGTGAATGTAAGCTTCGACCAGCTCTGCCATAATGACCGGATCCTTGCTTCGGCTGCCAATTTTCCAAATATCCACAAGACCATTGTAATAATGCAAGCAATCAGGTGGTACTCCCTTGCCACATAAAAAACGCCAGAAATTTTCAACATCATAGATACAAAATTGTACACCATCGGTTACTAATCTTTCCCCGATGAAATTTTTCTCCAATCTGTTATATTCTGCCCAGTGTGACAGGTAATTCGCATGCGCCGTTTGCTCGGGGCAGTTGTGCATACACCATTCATTTGTAATCAGCTTGATCTTTATTTCAGGGAAATGAGCTTTGAATTTTTCCAGGAATTCCAGGTCGTGTACTCGTTTACGGCTGATATTGATGCATTGCAAACAGTTCTCTCCGTAGCGCCAAAAAATGTTTTCGACTTCATCAATAGACTTGATATCCCAGATAACCGATCCATGAATGTCCACTTCCGCGCGCTGCTCTTGTTTCCATTTTAAAACCTGTCTTAAGTACCAGGCATTTGAAACACTAATGGATGTAAAGCATTGCATTTCATATAATCGATTCAACAGACATTTGACACGAAATTCATCCTCCTGAGATAGCCGGTTTCCGATGCATGCACAATTCAGCAACAGATTCATATCCAATTCAGGTTTTTCAGTCCGCATTTTATTGATTTCCTGCAATGCATCTTTTGTAGTATAAACACCGCGTGCATTATTCACGCCGAAATCTTTTGGCGCTGAAAAAAATATTGAATGAATATTTTTTTTGTGTGGCGTCCATATATTTTCATAGAATCCAGGCAAAACATTGGAATAACCAATAGCAAGTTGAATATTATCCATGATTTCCTCTTCTTCGAGCAGGAAGCAATTCCTGTTGATAATGTCCATGAACCGGACAATGTCTCTGGCATTCCTGACAATGATTTTCTATTCCGCCAGGGACGCCCTGCCACGGAACGTTAGTCCGCCGGTAACGACGGTCAAATTTAATCAGATGTGATTGTACCTGTGGACCTATTACAGACTCGCACAAATCACGCTGATATTCTCCGGATACAAATGCTTCTCCCGGACAGGCATCCGTACAAATCGAACAATCGTTACATTGTGGCAACCATTCCGGTAGTTCCGGCCGCTCATAGTCCACTATTTCATTCTTGAACCCAAAAGCCGTAATTTTGCACATAAATCCGAATTCAATACTCCAAACCAGATTGTTTCGTCCCCGCATCGCTAAGCCGGCTTTTACCGCCGCAGCCTTGAAATCATACGTAATTAATTTCGCATCCGGGAATAGTGGAATCAAAATATTCGATGATTTAGGTTTAATTGTATAATCATACGCTACATCGCTGCAATGCAAAATAACAAGGCTGCTTTCCAATTGCATCCAATAATCCCGATTTTTCTGATTGAAAATGACGGTTCTCCCAGCATGGCAGTAGCCTTTCAGCGGGACTTGACCTAATCTAAAAGTATCTTCTTGACTCAACACTCCTAATTGATAGGTATTATCAAACAAGCAAGATATATCAGCAAACTTAATTTTTTTCATGACTGATTTTCAGTAGGAGCTTTATCAAACGGCGAAAACGTCGAATGGAATACCACATCATAGTATTTACCATCCCGGTACACGCCATTTCGCAACCGACCGATTTTCCTGTTCGGCGCTCTTTCATTCATCTTCATGATCGCTTCATTACAGGAGTAATTTCGGGAATAAAGCGAGTGTAAATTTAATTCCACAAAGGCATATCTTTGCAGCATCATCGTGGCTTTCATGCCATATCCAAGCCCCCGATGCTTCTCTTCTCCGATAATCACTACTAATTCAGCGTTTCTATTTTTCCAGTCAATATTATATAATCCAATGGTTCCAATTGGTTTACCATGGCGAGTTTCTACAATGAACTGAATAAAGTTCGCTTTTAGTCCGTGTATCCGTTTTCGATTGTAATCTATAAACTCATCAGTACTCATACCAAAGGCGTAATCAGTTACATTTCGATAGGTATTATCAGATGATTCCCACTTATATAGTGAATTTAAATCGCCATCCTCAACGCGCCGCAATCGAATCATCCGATCCTGCAATAGCTGCTTTATCTGCGGCAGTTTAAAATTTTTCAAGGGGACCGTCAAATCATTCGCGCAATAATCTTGCTGCAATTTAGAATAGATAAGAGTATTATAAAAGCGTCCATACTTAAACACATTTTGATTCAACAAACCTTCCTCTTTAAAGCCATATGCATCACAGAGCTGTCTCATCTT
The DNA here is from genome assembly GCA_014729735.1 of Candidatus Zhuqueibacterota bacterium. Taxonomy (GTDB): domain Bacteria; phylum Zhuqueibacterota; class Zhuqueibacteria; order Thermofontimicrobiales; family Thiofontviventaceae; genus Mariaggregatimicrobium. The sequence continues at coordinate 6,848 of WJJN01000392.1, read as the reverse complement.
GCTATCGAATTGAAAAACATACATGGTTGCTTTAATGAAGTTTTCAACTAAAAATAGCCAGTTGAAGATCTGCTTCACAACTTCAACTCCTATAACAGACCAGTCGGCATCTTCAATGATCCGAAAATTCACATTAACATTACGGTAACTGAATTCGTCAATCCGGTAATCGCACAAAGCCCGAAGCCTGTTTTCATCGTCGCGTACAGTATAAAAGCGTCGTTTGGGATTTTGCAGCATTGCGATAATCTCTCCCGAAGATAAACTGGCTGGTCTTTTAGTGGAGTAATAGAAATCTTCCCTGCCGAATGCCGCATAGATTTCTCGAAAATCTTTTTTATCTAAACGTGCCAGTCTAAGATCACCTATTTCAATGTCCATAAATTCTCCATTTTGACATGTGTTTCTATTTAACTATGGAATATTGGTACATATCACCATATTCACCATTAAAAAAAGCGGCATGACTTAAATGCGCTTCTCGCGAGAATCCACATTTTTCAATTATTGGAACAAACTCGATTTTATCCACTCGAACAAGCCCGTAAATGCGATGCATATTAAGTGTGTTGAAACTGTGTTCAATCATCCAGCCCAGCAAGTTTTCAAGCTTGTTCGATTCAAATTTCGCGAGAAGTAGCACTGAAAGCTGTCCCTGCCGCTCCTCAAAATCAAGATTATGAAATAGAGCCACTCCTGCTATCTCGTCATCATTTTCAATTGAAAACGACATTGTCATTTTTTGCTCTATTTGCTGCTGGAGCAATTCCTTTATTCGCATTGAATGAGAAAATAAGTCCGGTAGCGTCCTATAAGTCAGCAATTCTCTGTGATGAAAGCATAGTTCAAGCAGATTTTGATGATTTTTTCGTATTCGTCCAATTTTAAAATTATTCATATCATATCCTGATTTTTATGGAGATAGTTTATGCTTCAAAATTGCCATGTAGATTAAATCATGATATTCCCCTTCCCAATAAATATGTTTTTCATAAGCACCTTCAATTTTCATCCCGACATCTTTACAAAGTGCAAGAGAGTTTTGATCAAACCCATATACAAGTTTATTTATTTTCAAAACATCGATATGCTGAAATATGTGACTCAGAAATATTTTAAGGATCTGACTCTTTTTATCCTTGCTCATGTCGTTATAAGAAAACGCAACTTCGATATTACAGCATTTTGCCCGGGCGTCCAATAAATGAAAATCACACAATCCAATTGGTTTGCTTTCGGCTTCAATGATAAAAGTATTTCCGCGTTGAATCAAAAATGATTCTATTTCATTTTCTGCAACAAATTTTGGAGTGGTAGAATAATAGTAAAAATCCCCCCGATCAAACCAACGAAGAATTATTGGCATATCGGCTGGACTAAACAGGCGAAATGTTATCTCATTATTAATGTCCATATTTATTCCTGATTACATTAAAAAGCTGATAAGTTGGCTACAATTTGAAAAAACGATTTGAACTAAGAAAAATCAGCACATCTAAATGCTATTAATATGTCGAGTATGCGATAGTGGCTGTTTTTTCAGCCGATGCCATTGTGTCCATAGCTGCCATAAAATCACCTCCCTTCTGTTCCCACTATTCCTCTCAATCATGCAATGATCAAAAGGGTTAATTATAATGCAATATCGCTTTTTTCATAGCAGCCAACTTATCAAACGTTTTTTGGTTCAAGTAATTTATTTTGCACATATTCAGCAAGTGTTTTTATACTGGTAAATAATTCCGTAGTTAATTCTTCGTCCGAGACTTCGAGATCAAATCGGTTTTCGAGAGCAGCAATTATTTCTAAAGTCGCAAGCGAATCTAATCCCATTGCGCCCCCAAATAATTCTTCATTATCGTTTATTTCATCTGGATCGACTTGTAAATTCAGCCGTTCAACGATTAGCTTTTTTATATCACTTATAATTTCTTCCATCAGCTCGCAAACTCCATTAGTTTAAATTCAATTAGCTATCCGAAAAATAATCGATGATTGTACTCACCATTTTTTGTTGACCCTGTTCGCTAATAACTTCGGTTGCCGGTATTTTGAATGTCTGCTCGAGATAATTTAATTTATCCGCTATTTCCGATTCAGAGAGCTGGCGGGAAATAACACGGCTCGTTCCGAAGCTTGCCTGAATGTTTTTTTCCTTGTCAGACATTGTTAATAAAATTGTCTTTCCCTTGCCAAGAGCCTCCAATGCGTGGATCGAATCCCGGATATATTCATCCGGATCGATACTATTTACAGTCAAGATATAAGCATCCGGTTGAGTGCCAAAAAGAAAAGCCATTGCCGGCAAATATGCCGGGATATCATCGTTTATGTCATATGGAATAATGCCCGATTGTCCCCCAACAATAATAATATCCGCGTTTTTACATATACTCAGTTCAGCCATTTTCAAAGACAAAAATGGTATATACAAATTAAGCGGTAGTGTGACAGTCGGAGAATAACCAATCGGGAAAGCCATATCAAATCCTAATAGCTCGGAATGATGTTCAGTACCAATTTGACCGACATTCAATCCTAATTTTATAAGTTCGCGTCGCAGCGCAAGCTGAACAGTAAACTTACCCTGTTGAGAGCTGGTACCAAAGACACCCATCACTGGTTTATCCACCTCTTGATTGCGTAAATCGAGGACCTGATTAAAATGGCGTCTTGTTAAATTCGGGAAAATTATTTTCAACTTCTTTTGCGATGCCATCTCATAGAGTTCAGGATACCGTTTTTTATCAACAAAATTAAAACTAAAAACATTTTTGCCATTTGACAGTGCTGTCTCAATTGTCTCTTTTAGAACATCCTTTTGTGTGATTCTCGACAACTGATCGACATACCCTAAAATTAGAGTATCTGCTTGTTCTATTGCTTGTTCCAACTTGTGAGTAATTTTAAGTCCTACAGGTTCAATCCCGATAGCTTCACCGGCATCCTTACCGACATATCCTTTTCCGACAGTATCTGCAATTCCAGTGATCTCAAAGTCAATCAAATCCCTATATCTGATCAGCGAATGCATTTCCTTTGTAAACGGGTATAGAGCGGCTTTTTTTATCCATTTATATTTTTTCCCGTATCGACGTTTGCGAATAGCAGGCTGCTGCTTTTTGAAATATTTCTGGTAATCCGGGATTTCACGAACTAATTCAACCTCTCCATCAGTGGCATAGTCGATCAGAATATCTTTAATGGTCTCATAATCAGCATTCGGGTATTTCTCACGAATCAACGCTATAATACCGGTCAGGTGCGGGGTTGCGAAACTGGTGCCTCCCATAAAAATATAGCGCGGATTGAGCCAGCACAATCGCTGCTTGTCTCCGCGAGCCACGAAATCGATTTGGCAATTTCTTCTGTAATAAAAGCCATATTTCTTCCGTACTTTTCCACCGGTTACACCGAATACGTTTGCAAAGCTAGCCGGAAATGTCTCTGCACCTCTGTTATCTTCTGCTGCGACGAGAATTGTATTTTGTTCGGCGGCATAGTCACTCACCGCCTGCAATTTTTCCGCCCATTCAGGGTCCGTCACTCCAAGACTAAGATTCACCACATCCATGCTATTATCTGCAGCCCATCGGATGGCTTCAATTAATAAAAGTGCATTCGTTGAAAGGTCATTATCAAAAATTCGTACCGCATATAATTCCACATCCGGAGCCTTCTTTTTGATGATTCCGGCACAGGCAGTTCCATGACCCAAAAAGTCAGAATAATCGTCCGAAAATACCGGATTTTTTCTGGAATCAAAACTAATCCGAACTCCACCTGCTAAATTTTCAACATCCGGGTGCTTGCTATCAATGCCACTATCAATAATAGCCACTTTGATGCCGCGACCTGTATATTCCTTAAAATTCATCTTGTTCGCCTTTTTCATTTACATATTCATTTTGCAGCGATTACAGGGATCGAGATCCCGTACGTTTCCGGCAGACAATCCATCACGATATTTTTGAATCTTAATTCCGTTCCATATCGAGTGAATTGATTCCTGGTTGACATTTCCGATAATTCCGCGCTGGTACCAGTCATTACAGCATAATAACACCCTGCCATCATGCAATATATTGAAAATGGAAAACGGAATTGTACATCGTGAGCCGAATTGACAACTTTTGAATTCATCGATGACTAATTCATCAAAATTATCCACACTTCCCGTTCGATTGGATAGTGGAGTTTCCAGGCATGTGATATTTTTGCTTTTCCAGTAAGCAATCGATTCCAACATCTCCTTTTCATTCAAGCGATTTTTGACAACAGTGATCAATAATCGAACCCGGTTTTCATTTATTTTAATGAATTTCTGAATGTTTTTCTCGACCTGCAATATCTCCCTTCGATCATGATTATTAATATACGCGGGTTGATAATATCCGTTGATACTTATTTTTAATAAATCAAGACCAGAGTTTATCAATGCTTCAGCTCTGGAGTTATCCAATAGTGATCCATTTGTAATGACGACTGTCCGTGCATCGGGAAACGCTCTTTTAGCCAGCTTAATTTTTTCCGGCAATGATGCGTCCAGCAATGGTTCATTCATTAGCGTAAAAAAAATATTTTTTATGTAATTTCGAAAATCAGTACAGTCCTTCAAGACCTTTTCAAATAGCGCTTCGTCCATTTTTCCGTGCTTTATCATTGATTCAGTTTTTTTATAGGGACAAATCACACATTGATAATTACAGCGTGACGTTGTTTGTATTTGCAGAGAGGATGGAAACTCTTGCAATATTTTAACATAAGGATTCTTCATCTGTTTTCTTTCTCAAATTCTAGGATTTTCTCAGATACAAATTGAATTGTTTCATCTCCCAGTTCAGGATAAATCGGCAAGCTCAATATCTCGCTGCAAATCCGCTCAGTGACCGATAGATCATGTTTGCAATTAATGCTTTTTTTAAAAGCAGGTTGCAGATGAACCGGATGCGGATAATGAATCAACGTCTGAATACCTGCTGCTTTTAGATATTCCTGCAACTCATCTCGTTGCGGATGGCGGATCACATATTGATGATAACAGTGTGTCGTTCCTTTTCGTTCAACCGGACGTATAATCCGATCACATTGTGCAAGTTCGCTATCATATATTGCAGCAATTGATCGGCGTCGCTGCAGATCTTTTGAATAGCCGCCCAGTTTACAGTGCAGAATCGCAGCCTGCAGTTCATCCATCCTGGAATTCCAGCCGGGAATCTCACTACGATTTCGCTGCTTCCACCCGTATTGTCGCAGCATTTTCGCTATCCCCGCAAGTTCGCTATCATTACACACGATCATTCCGGCGTCTCCCAATGCTCCAATATTCTTTGTGGGATAGAAACTGAATGCAGCCATGTCCCCAAAACTGCCCACCATACCACTGCCAATCATCGCTCCGTGAGCCTGCGCACAATCTTCTATTACTTTTAATTTATGATCCGCAGCTATTTTTAGAATCACCTCCATATTCGAAGGATGACCATATAAATGAACCGGTACAATTGCTTTTGTTCTTTCTGTGATTAACTCTTTGAGATGTATCGGGTTCATTGTGTAATTACTGGCATCAATATCTATGAGCACAGGCATTCCACCTGCCATTTGAATTGCAGCAACAGTAGCCACTGCAGTGTGTGATGGGGTAATCACCTCGTCTCCCTGATCGATACCACACGCCCGAAGTGCAAGGTGCAGTGCGTCTGTTCCGCTCCCCACAGAAATCGCATGGCTAACTCCTATATAATCGGCGAATTCATTTTCAAAAGCGACACACTCATCACCCAGGATGTAACGACCGCTACCAAGCACCCGCTGAATTGCCGCCGTGATTTTTGATTCATAAGCTCGATACTGTTCGAGCGGATTGCTCGCAAAGACACCTTTCATCTTCTTCCGTAGCCTCCCAATAATATTGCCCGTATTTCCGGTAATATTCGATTGTTCGTCTAAATCCTTCTTTCAAATCTATTGCCGGAGACCAGTTTAGCGCTTTTCGGATTCGTTCAAAATCACTGTAATAATCTCCGATATCAATTCGTTTTCGGTTTGGGGGAAATGGAACAAACTTGTAGCTTCCTTCACCTTTATTGCATGAAATTAATATTTTCGCGAGATCGGTGAGCGAAACCGGTTCACTTCCACCCAAATTGAAAATCTTTCCAAAGCTTTCTTTCCGATCTGCTGCCAAAACCAACGCATCGATCACATCATCAACGTAGTTAAAATCACGCAATTGGGAGCCATCACCGTACACAAGAATCGGCTTTCCCTGTAATAGCTGCCGTATCCAGACTCCGACAAATGTTTGTCTGGCATCGCAGACGCGCATGCAAGGTCCATAAGTATTGGTCAATCGCAAAACGCAGGCTCGGATACCGTAAATATTATTGTAGAGTATATGATACCATTCGCCCGCCATTTTGTTGATTCCATTCACATCGATCGGATGTAGCGGATGTTTTTCATCAACTGGTAAATAATCTGGTTTGCCGTATAACTGTCGTGTCGAAGCAAACACCACACGAACTCCAGGATTGAATCGACGACAGGATTCCAGAATTGATAGCTGTGCCTTGCAATTGATGTCAAGATCGACGAATGGATTTTTCATCGAATCGAGATGACTGGTTTGTCCGGCTAAATTAAACAAATAATCTTTTCCCTGGATCAGATAATTCATGCTGTATTCATCTCTTACATCTGCGATATTTACCATGACATGTTGCTCAATACCCTTTATATTAAAACGATTTCCGCCATACTCGGGAATTAGGCTATCCATTATCGTGACATCTGCACCCAGAGAGACCAGCCGTCGCGCCAGATGTGAGCCAATAAATCCGAGC
>WJJN01000391.1 GCA_014729735.1 Candidatus Zhuqueibacterota bacterium | reverse complement strand
TACATCAGTGCACAGAAAAGTAAAGTTTATTGATTACTCCTATTGGTATAACATTGAGAAAAAAGAGATCGATGCCATATTGCAGGATTGTTTGTCCCGGGGTCAGTTATTGCTTCGTGATGAAGTTGAATCATTTGAACGAAATCTGGCAAAATATGTCGGCACTAAATATGCTGTGGCGACAAGCAATTGCACGGATTCGTTGCGATTATCGCTAACCGCAGCCGGTATCGGTGCGGGAGATGAAGTTATCACTTCTGCACATACGTTTGCCGCAACTGTTGCCACTATCGAACAGGTTGGCGCGACTCCGGTTTTGGCAGATATTAAATCTGATGATCATCTGATCGACATTCAATCTGTCAAGCGACTTATTAAATCGAAAACAAAATGTATTATCCCGGTATCATTAAATGGTCGTGTGGCAGATCTGGAAGAAATCGAACAGCTTGCTGCAGATCATGGCATTCTACTAATCGAGGATGCGGCGCAGGGATTGGGCGGATATCGCAACGGAAAAATGGGAGGCAGTTTCGGCTTGGGAGGCTGCTTTAGTTTTTATCCTGCCAAAACTCTCGGTGCGCTGGGAGACGCCGGAGCAATCACCACCAATTCCGAAACTATGTACAATAAATTAATCGCCTTAAGAAATCATAACCGAACCCCGGATGGAGATATTAAACAATGGGGTTTCAACTGCCGGCTGGATAATATTCAGGCTGCCGTGCTGGATTTCCGCTTGTCTCAATTGGAAAGTTATATTCAAAAACGAAGGCATATTGCTTCGATGTATCACCAAGGTTTGAGGGATATCGAAGAAATCATATTACCCCCTGATGACCGCAATGATTCGATGAATCGAGATGCGTATCAAAACTTTGAGTTCGAAGCAAAGAACCGGGATGAATTGTTGAATTTTTTACGATCTCAGGGAGTCGAAATTATCCTGCCCTGGGGAGGCAAAGCCATCCATCAGTTCAGTGCTTTTCACGGCGATTCGTCACATCTATGGGTCACCGATCGTGTTTTCGATCAAATCATGACACTGCCGATGCACATTGCGCTGACCGATGAAGATGTTACATATGTCATTGAAAAGGTGAAACAATTTTATTATCATTAAGATGCTAATGAAAAAAGGCTGTATCAAAAGTTAATATTGCATTTGATACAGCCCTTTTTAAAAATGCTATCAACCATCGACATGGTTGTTTTATTTTTCTCGCTAATCAATAATGCGAACGACCAAACCTGTCGGTGCCGCAGGCGAAGTCGTATCATCCGAGTCGTTCACCAGTAGAACAGGTTGCCAATTTGAGGCATTTTGAAATGAGTTTGTGATATCGGGCCACATGACATAAGAAAATTCAGAAGCATCTTTGTCTTCATTGGAAAAGCTCATCGCCAGCACCGAATTCACTGCGGGAGCTGCTTCCAAACCTAGTATCGTCCAGGGAATTCGTACCTCGATAGTATAGCCATTATCATTATCAGTATTATGGTTAAGTGTGCCATCCAGTCGAACTTTCGATTCCCAGACACCGTCCCATGATTTTGTCGGCGTGCCATCGGAAGAGCCGCAGCAATCATACTGCGTGTTTAAAATGTTGATCATGCCATGAAAATCATCTGAGTTCATATATTTTAAATTCGGATCGCTCTCACCACCACCATCATTGTTCACATCTATAAACCACTCCACCGCATCATCACTCCACACATTTCCATCACTGGTCGTTTCAGTAGCGTTCAATTGTGTATCCCTTACTTTATAGCCAATAAATAGAAAATCCGCATTCCACATAGCCTTTACTGTAGCTAAATTACCTCCGCTTGGCGGGGAGAACCAAATGGAATCTGCATTTGCAAATTCACCTAAATTCCCATCCAGGGTAACCTGTACCGGAGCAACCTTTATGTTTAAATCTGATTCAATATTGCTCTCCGCGGATCTTGTTGTCGCCACAACCGGACTGGATTGAGCTGATTCATTGCCTGCGGCGTCATAAGCCAGAATATGATATGTGTAGCTTGTCTCTTCCTGCAAACCTGTATCAGAGTAACTGGTATTCTGGGTCATCGCGACCTGATTTCCATCTCGAAATATTTTATAACCGGCAACCATCACATTATCAGTGGATGGGGTCCAGTTTAAATCCACCTGCGAAGATGATACCGCTTGATAAGTCAAATCCTGCGGTACAGTCGGAGATTGAACATCTTCAGGAGGTTCGATATCACTATTTGAGAACGGAGGCGAACCGATGTCCGGTTGTGATCCTGAAAAATATCCCACTTCCATACCGGGAAGCGGATCAAATGTAACACCGTCTATTGTGAATGGCTTCGATAAATCAACTCCTGCACCTCTAACTACGGAATTTGAGGGGATGTGAAAATCATGCAAATTTGAATCATCCCAGAATTGTTGACCTTCAGCATCGATATTATGGCTATCAAACCATGCAGGCATGCCATGATAGAACATGCCTCCACACCAGTTGTAGTCAAATTCGCCCATCATACTTTCGGTCTTGATAAAATCCTCTCGATTATAGACCATAATCTTGGAGGAAAAAATATTATTAAAAAAGTGCACATTCCTGAGCCCGCCGTAGTCATAAGCACCTCCGGGATTCAATACACTCACCCCCCCGGAAAAATTATTATGATATACAAAAAATGTCGGATGCCAGGACTGTGATAAGGACAGCTTCTTATCATGATGCAGTTTAATATGAGTCGATACATTAGCCGGCAAGTAAAAGCAATTCTCGTATATATTTACCGACCTCGGTGTTCTCGAATTGAAATTGTGCCACCTCAAGTTAATAGAGTTGTCATAAATTAAATTATCGAAAATCTCCGCATCTACCAAATTATCCAGTATCACGATTCCAATACTCGAGTGATAAAATATTTCGTTGTTATATATTTTGAGATTTTTTGTATCATGCGCATTTATGCCAATTAATCCCTGCGAAATCTTGTTATCAAAGACTTCGTTGTTCTCCCCGGCTCCAGAAATATATACTTGTCGATCATCAGAGCCACTATAATCACTTACATAGAATTTATAAAAATTATATATATATTCCTTTAATCCTAACTCGTAATTATCATCATTATTAGACCATGCACCAGGCATTACATAACCGGAAAAATTCATGGACAGAATATTATTGCCTATTTTACAATTAGAAGCCCCATCCACAATTTCAATTCTTTTTCTGCCGTTAATAATGTAATTATTCTCAATTTTAACATATTTTGAATTGCTTCCTCTTATAATAATGCTTTCATCAAATGCTTTAATCGCAAAATCCCTGATAACAATATGGCTTTTATTATCAATTAAAACACCCGCCCCGACGGGAGCAGCTCGTAAATTTTTTTGATTTGGATTGTCGCCATTTTTAAATCGAATATATGTAGTGCCGTTCTTGTATCCCCAAATAACAGAGAAAACATCCCAAAATTTTACTGTCCTGTCTTTCGATGCAGTAGTAACCGTATAGGAAACTGAACTTCCTAAAAATCTGAATCCTTCGGTACTTGTCATATTCGACTCTGCAACCTGTGGGATTTGTTTATCATTCACAACCATGTTGTACGGAACAAAATCGATACTTTGAGTTTTGTAAACACCTGCCCCCACCTCGGGCGCGGTCGTCCAACCCGAAACCGGTCTCCCTCCATCGACTACAGTGATCCATTCACCATTCGGTCCCCTCTCTCCCTCGATGACTATCGGATTTCCGCTGGAACCCGATGTTTTAAGTTCAAGTCTTTCATTATATACCCCCGCTTTAACGATCACATGATCGCCAGGACTAACGATATCCAGCGCATGTTGTATCGTTTTGAATGGCGCTGACATCGAACCATTATTCGAATCCGAGCCGCTGGTGGATACATAATAATTGGCTGCATTCAACCTGACAATAAATAATAAAGATATTACGAGAGTTGAGATTAAACATTTTTTTCCAAATAGAGTCGCTTTCATTAATACCTCCCTAAACAAGTGAACCTGCACGATCCCTGCTTGTTTGTACTATCCAAAATTCTAATTTAAAACATATACCTACAGTTTTCAGGATAATATTAGACTGGTTCAAATCATTTGGAAATATCAAAATCGATGCGTTAACTTTTGGTTTCGATAACTTCGTCAACAATTCTGTGTCTTTACCGAGAATAATTATTTCCTTAATAATTTCCGAAGCTATAGAATTAAAGTCCGAAAGCTGCAAACAGTTCCCCGTGTTGAGTTCAAAGCGATCTTATCGGTCGGCGTTAAGTCACTTCAGATTCTTCCTAACTATTAATCCATTCTCATCATCGCTGGAGCCGGCGATCGATCTGTACAGCTTAATATACAATCAGTGTGCCAAACTGTTAATTTTGCCATAATTCAGAAATTTCAAGATATTAGTGTTCTTTATAAATATCCTGCGAAACGCTCATCATTCAAAATCGAATCTGATGGTTTCAGAACTGTAATTTATAATCGGCAGCTATTTCTAATTTAATAAGCATGAAAATTTTAGCGAGTAACAATCAACTTAATCACGCCGTTATACTTATTAAATTTGAGCCGGCAGAAATAAATCCCTGAACTCACCCTGCTACCATCATTGCTTATGCCAGTCCATCTTAATTTATGATGCCCTGAACTAACATGATTATCTACCAGCCTTCTAACTTCCCGACCGAGCATATCGTAAATGATTAATTCCAGATGCCCGGCGACCGGAAGATAAAATTCGACCATTGTTTCCGGATTAAAGGGATTCGGATAATTTTGTAATTTTATCGAATTTGTGAATAATGAATCAGATGAACCATCAGATTGAGGGATTGCAACGATCATCACTTCTTCCGAAAATTCACTCGTATTATTTGCAAAATCCGTAGCAGTCATTTTATAATAATAGGTTTTGCCGATTGCAATCGAAGAATCATAAAACACTGTTTTATTGGCGGGAACTACCGCATGAGCTTTTGCCTTCTGCGAAAGCGTGCTGCGATACACTGTATAATGGGCAATGTCTTTCTCCGAATTGGGTTCCCAGGTTAATTTAATTGCTTGCGTATATGAAGTTTGATTCCATAATAATAAAACGATAGTAATAATAAAAATACTCCGCATCCCCCTTATCATCGCTGATAACACCATTTATCTACCTCCATGCTTGTACTCTTTTACGATTGAAGATTTGCAGGTAGAATGTGTTTTAATCTCCATTTAATGGATGCATCCGATATAAATATTGAGTTACAACACAATTCCGTCAATGAATTACTGGCGAAATTAGAAAATTTTCAAAGAACATACTTTTTGAAAAAACAATAAGTTGCTCCTATTTTAATGTTAGATGTTTGATGTTTTTAGTGTGAATTAGTTCCAATTTATAAATGTTTCAAATAAAATAAATTGATCTGGAACACATTATAAAATATAATCACTGGCGATTTTATTTTCTATTTTACGAACATAATCCTTTATTCTTATAAATTTTATCTTAATTTTTATGTTTGATGTCTGATATTTTTTGTGTTTTATTTTTTAGGTGCTTTTCAACTGAACAAATTTTTAAAAGTTTCATTTCTAAAAATCCGATAGCTTGCTCTATAGCAAATTTTGATATAAAGGGAGGAAACCGCTGGCTGAGGTTATTGAGAACGTGGTATTTGCTGGTAGCAAGCAGTGATATTCAATAAATGGATCACAAATTTCTTTCGATTTTTTTCAAACAGAAATTTGTGATCCATCCGGAATAAATCTCAGTCTTACCTCATTAAAGTCATTTTTCTGAATTGTGTGGTGTTTAACGCCTTAATCTGAACATAGTATATTCCCGAAGATACTTCGGTTCCATTCCAATCTCTGGCGTTCCATTGAAAATCGTATTTACCTGATTTTTGATATTCATCCACGAGTTTATTGACTTTTTCGCCTTTTACATTATAAATAGATAATTCAACATGCCCGCTCTGCGGTAGACTGTATGAAATCGTGGTTATCGGATTAAATGGATTCGGATAATTTTGATAGAGTTCAAAATCTGCCGGAAGACCTATCGTAACCTCTGCAGTGTGTGAAAACACGGATGTCCCGTCGAAATCGATCTGCTTTAACCGGTATATGTAAGTTCCTTCCGGCAAATCACTATCTACGAATTGATAGGATCTAGGCTCTGAGGTAGTGCCATTCCCATTCTCGAATCCTATCCGTTTGAAATCACTGTTCATGTTTACGCATCTTTGAATTTCAAAACCATAATTATTACTTTCTGAGGTTGTCGACCATTCAAGTACGGCGTTATTTCCATCAGTATATGCAGTAAAGG
>WJJN01000050.1 GCA_014729735.1 Candidatus Zhuqueibacterota bacterium | reverse complement strand
GGAGCAGAACCAAATTTCGGATTTACTGATATTACGGAATCCGATATGCTTGGACTGACCAGTTTTCATTTTATACCCTGGCCTTTCTCTGATCCGCCTGCTCCAAAATTTGATAAAGAATTATATAATTTATTTGCTGGAGACCGAAGGTTAGTACCATTTAGCGGAAATCCCGGAGATTATGCACCGGTATTTGGTTCCGGTTCTTTTGCATTGGGAAAAGGGACAACAGAGCGGGTTTCATGTGCGATGATGGGAGCTTATGAAAATGTTGCAAATTTAAATAGTGGTGGTGATCCATATATCCTAATCGAAAAAAAGAGAATTGTACAACTGATTTACGAAAGTGACTACCGCTTTGCCAAGGCTCCTGTAACTCCTACTCTCGAAGCAACTGCAAGTGATGGAAAAGTCGTATTAACCTGGGATAGAGCGGCAGAGCTTTTTACCAGCGAACCTCTTCTTGCCGGAGAAAATGATTTTGAAGGATATAAATTATATAAATCAACGGATAGATCTTTTTCCGATGCACTAAGGGTTCGTGATGCTTTTGGAAATCCATCAGGTAAGGTACCGGTATTTCAGTGCGATATAAATAATGAATATTATGGTTTTACTGATTTTGGTTTAGTACAGGGTGAATCGTTTTTCCTGGGACATAATACAGGTCTTCAGCACTACTATATTGATGAAGATGTTCAAAATGGAAGAACGTATTATTATGCGCTTGTTGCGTATGATCGTGGGATCAGAGGACTCGACGCCAATATTGCACCTGCTGAGAATGTATCTTCTATTCTGGTTGACGAAGATGAGAATATTGTAAGAGTAAGTAAAAATGTACAAATAGTCACTCCTCATCAGCTCCCAACAGATTATGTAAGCCCAAATATTGAAGTTGAAACACCAAACGGAGAAATAAAAGGAAGCGGCACTGTAAATTTCACAGTATTCAATGATCTGAGCTTAGTACCGGGGAATGAATACAAACTCAGCTTTCTGGTAGATACAATATTTGTTTATCCATCTTTTCCCGATCTTAGTTTAAGGTCCAGAAACGTGGGATATAGAGTTACGAATGAAACGGATGGAACGGTGATTTTCGAAGAATCGGAAGAAAGCTATTCCGGTGATAATATGCTTTTCAACAACCAGGACAAAGTATATTATTTAAATCCCAATATAACATCTGAACCTTTCGATGGAATAATGTTTTCAATGATTGATTCAGGATCCTATGATCCCGAATATGATTCCTTAAAGTCCGGATGGGTTGGCGACGGTTTTTCACCGATTCAGATAAATGTCAAAGAAAATGCGTATAAACTCTTTCCCTGGGTATATGATATTGTGTTTGGTAATGACATACAATCCGGAACATCAGCGACAGATATTTCAAAGATTCGTCGGGTTGAAGGAATTGACAATTTTGATCAAAATCTGCTCCTGCCCAATGCGACATTAAATATGTATGTCGAAAACAAACTGTTTCCGGACACTGATACGACGAAACTTGATTTAATCGGATATGATGCCAATAATAACGGTCAATTTGAACTGCTTCATGATGATGTTATTGTCGGTTACTCAAAAATGAACAATGACGAAATGACATGGATTATAAATTTATTTAACTTTAATTTCAGAAATGCTGTTTCTGAATCTGAATTGCCGGCAACAGGGCAGGTGTATCGCGTCGACGGGAAACGTCCTTTTCTGGCAACAGATGAATTTCTCATCAAAGTTCTTGAGCCTGATGAAATATCTAAAGAAGAAGCTGAAGATCTGGATAAGGTTAAAGTCGTACCCAATCCATACATAGTCACCAATACAATGGAACCCTCGGTTCGAAATGTATATTTGAACCAAAGAAGACGAATCATGTTTACTCATGTTCCCGCGAAATGTAATATCAAAATATTTACAATCAGTGGCTATTTTATTGATGAAATAACGGTTGATAATGAACCCAGTAACGGCATCGTTCATTGGGATCTGCTAACAAAAGATGATCTGGAAATAGCTCCTGGCATTTACATTTATTATTTAAAATCTAAAGGAACCGGGAACGTGAAAACCGGTAAGTTTGCAGTAATCAAATAATATGATCGTCGCATTTATAAAAGGAGTACAGTTCATGAAATATCCAAAACTTATATATTGGGCACTATTTGTAGTATTGATATTTTCTGGTACACTAATAGCACAGAATTCACCAAATCGTGTCGGAACAACCGCTTCCAACTTTTTGGAATTGGGCTATGATCCCAAAGGATTGGCGATGGGCGACGCATCCGTTAGCACGGTAGACGATCTATCATCGATTTATTGGAATCCGGCAGGATTGGCATTCCTGGGAAAAAATGAAGTATATTTTACCTATCAACCATGGTTAGTCGATACAAAAACCTATTTGGCATCAGTTGGTATTGTCGTGCCCCAAATCGGTACTTTTGCCGCTAGTGTTCTGGGAATTAATTATGGCGAAATGGAAGTGACAACCATGGAATTGCAAGAGGGTACGGGGGAAAGATATTCTCCGTCAGATTTAGCTGTAAACTTATCTTATGGCAGAAGTTTAACCTCCTGGTTTGGATTCGGAGGTACGATAAAATATGTTAATTCTTCTATTTTTCACTGCAATGCTAGTGCCGTGGCAGCCGATTTTGGTGTCATTATCAAAACCGGATATTTTTCACCTGGCGAAAAAAGAGATGGTATGAAAATCGGAATGAGTTTATCAAATTACGGAACGCGTATGAGATATAGCGGACTTGATATGTTGCGTTCGATTGATATAGCGCCAGATGAAGCCGGTAACTACAAAGATGTCAAAGTGGAATATAAAACAGATTCATGGGAATTGCCCTTGATTTTCCGCATTGGAGTTTCTGTGAATCCTGTTGTCACAACATACCATAGACTGACATTGGCAGTGGATGCGCTGCATGCAAATAATAATAATGAGACTGTAAATCTTGGTGCAGAATATACGTTCAATATTCCCGGGGTCACGAAATTATTCCTGAGAGGAGGATATCGAAGTTTATTTCTGGAAGAGTCTGAATTCGGACCAACTTTCGGGGCTGGTGTACTATTGCAGGCAATTCATGGGCAAGCGATCCAGATAGACTATGCTTATCGAAGCATTGGAATTTTGGGAAATATTAATGCAATGGGAATTAGCTTTACTTTTTAATGAATGAGCTGTATCATAAGTCATTTTTTGGTGTCATTTTTGTGAATGCAGGAATCTCCTAACTTGTTGATAATTAGGAGATTCCGGGACAAGCCCGGAATGACATCAAATGAGAAAACCGGACTTTTGATACAGTCCCAGGAGGGATGTGATTGAAATGCAATAACTTATAATAACATCCCCCTAAATCCCCCTTCAAACCCATGGTACGCCATCTTTTTGGCATAGGGGGACTTCAAATTAGCCAATTAGAATGTAACTCTGAACCAACTGGATAACCGTTTTTGAGAATGAATAGAATAACTTTATACCGAATAGTACTTGTACTCATCCTGATATTTTCGATCTCCCCGGAATCTACTTTTGCAGCAGATAAAATAATATTCGATACCGACATCGGACCTGATTGGGACGATGTCGGTGCAACGGCAACGTTGCATGCGTTAGCAAATTTCGGTGAAGCTGAAATTATTGGAATGATGGTCTCCAGTGGAGGGCACTCCGCAACCTGGGGACCGCCGTGCCTGGATGCATTCAACACCTACTACGGCAGACCGGACATCCCGATCGGCGTCGCTGCTGATGGACCTGAATTTGGCTCCAGCTATAACCGGCAAATTGCCCAGGAATTCGAGCAGGATTTGGGGACGGATAATGCCTGGAATGCAGTTGAGCTGTACAGAAAACTATTGTCAGAGCAGGAAGACAGCAGTGTTGTGATCATCACAGTCGGATTCATGACAAATATCGCAGATCTGTTAAGGTCGGAAGCAGATGAATATAGCTCATTAAATGGCATTGATCTTGTGAGGCAGAAAGTGATAAAATGGACTTGTATGGGCGGTGGATTTCC
>WJJN01000390.1 GCA_014729735.1 Candidatus Zhuqueibacterota bacterium | reverse complement strand
TGATGACACATGATTTCCGGGGGAATATCCGGGAGCTGGAAAACATCATCGAATATGCATTCATCCTGTGCCGAGATGAGATCATCCAGATTGCACATTTGCCGGACAATTTGAAATCCCGATACAGTAAATCCGGTGATGACGGAGCCGGCGGTTTAACACTATCCGCGATTCAAAAAAGAGCTGTCGAGCAGGCGCTTATCCGAAATAACTGGAAAAAGATGAAGACTGCCCGGGAACTGAATATAGATAAAGGGACCTTGCGTAGAATGATTGAAAGACTGGAGATAAAGGAACCTTGAGCACACACGAAACTATCGACCTGACTCTGAATGCTAAGATCATCGAGCATTTTCAAAATCCCCGTAATATTGGCGAGCTTGAGCATCCGGATGGATTTGCGGTTGTCGGTGATCCATCCTGCGGTGATCATATAAAAGTCTGGTTAAAAGTTGAAGATGAAATAATAACGGATTTCAAATACAAAGTATTCGGCTGCTGGGGCGCTATTTCGACGACAAGTGTAGTATCAGAGCTGGCGATTGGCAAGTCGCTGAAACAGGCGTCACTGTTCACGGATGACGATGTAGTACGTGAACTGGGCGGCATTCCGCAAAACAAACAACACTGCTCGCTATTGGGAATACAAGGATTGCGCACCGCAATTGCTGATTTTTTAATCAAAGATAATCATCGAAAATTCAGTGAACGGATCGAACAGTACCGCGCGCACGGCTACGATTTTCCGCTCGCGCGGGATCTAATGGTTAATAAGATCAGAGACCTTCCCAAATCTGCAAACGTGCTGGATGTCGGAACAGGGAAAGGACATCTTGCGCTCGCTATTGCACGTTCGGGACGGAAGTGCATTTCAGTAGATATTTCAGAAGAAGAAATTCATTACGCCCGTCTCAATGCCATATATTACAAACTGGATAATTTAATCCGATTTGAAAATCAGGATGCGCGGCATTTAAAATTCGAAAATGATCATTTCGATGCCGTAATGACCGCAGCATTTATGCATCATTTAAAAAATCCGGAGCCTGTACTAAATGAATTCATTCGCGTGTCAAAATTGGGAACAAAAATCGTTATTTCGGATTTTAACGAAAACGGATTGAAAATGGTGGCGCAGAAGCACAGAGAGGATGGAAAAACGCATGATGTGCACGGCTGGCGAATGGAAGAGGTTCAAAAATGGTTCGAAAATCAACAATACAGCACGCAGTTAGTGAATGAGGAATTTGAAACGATTGTGACTGTCACTACTAGATAAAATGGAGGGATAAATGAACAAAGAGCAAACTCCCGCGGATAGATTGGCACAGCAGGAAATGCTGGATGCGGCAATTCGGGATAATATGAAAAGAATAAAGCACAAACTGATCGTAATGAGCGGAAAAGGAGGTGTTGGCAAAAGCACTGTATCCACGAATCTGGCTTATGGTTTGATGATGAGCGGATTCAAAGTCGGATTAATGGACACTGATATTCACGGACCCTCGTTGGGAAAAATGCTGGGCATCGAAGGAAAATTCGTTCAGCCGGCAGATCAGGGCGGTCTGTTACCCATTGAGGTGAATGGCATTAAAGTTATCACAATGGCTTCCATTATGCAGGACTCCGATGCTCCGGTTATCTGGCGCGGTCCTCTGAAAATGGGTGCAATCAAACAATTTTTAGGAGATATTCATTGGGGCGATCTGGATTATCTGGTAATCGATTCTCCTCCGGGAACAGGAGATGAGCCGTTGAGTGTGTGTCAGCTAATCCCGGAAGCAGACGGTTCGCTGATTGTTACCACGCCGCAGGATGTCGCGCTGATCGATTCACGTAAAACAGTTCGATTTTCACAGGCGTTAAAAATCCCGATTCTGGGAATAATCGAAAATATGAGTGGATTTAATTGTCCGCATTGTAACAAGCCCATCGATCTATTCAAAGTCGGTGGCGGAGAGAAAGCAGCGAAAACATTAAACGTGCCATTTCTTGGCAGAATTCCTATTGATCCACAGATCGTGGAAACGAGTGATAGCGGAGAGGCATATATTTATTCTTATGCCAAAACCGAAGCTGGAAAAGCGATGCAGGAAATTGTCGACAGAATAGTAAAAAAAACGAAAAAAGACTAAAATCAATGCTTAAAATTTTAAACACAGTATAAGAAAAGGTATATCATGAAAAATATTTCACCGAAACTTGCCAGGGGGATCATGGTGAATGCAATTAAAAATATTGCCCGAAAAAAACCATTGGCAATATCATTTGAAATCACACATTCCTGCAACGCAAATTGCTCTCATTGTGATAAAAACGGTATTATTAAAGATGAGAAACTTGCCCCCCCGGAACGCTTTGATGAGATTTATCAGGAACTGCGACCTGTTTTTGCCCAGGTCTCCGGCGGCGAACCACTCTTGCGAGATGACTATCTCGATGTGGTGAAATTGTTTCGAAGTCATGGCACGCTTCCTCTTGTTTCTTTCGTCTCCAACGCGGCACTGATGACGCCGGATAAATACCTCGAATTGACAAAAGCAGGAGTCGATCAATTTTCATTTTCACTGGATATGCCCGACGAGCGGCATGATAAGAACAGAGCCATTCCAGGACTGTTCGACCATCTTTCCGATATCGTCCCCAAGATGGCGGCAATGGGTTATCATAATGTTGCAATGATCAGCGTGATTCGAAAACAGAGCCTGCCTTATCTGGTGGATATTGCCAAAAAGGCGATGGAATGGAATGCGTCCATTACATTCAGCTCGTATACTCAACTTCGGACAAATAGCGATGAGCATTCTCTAAAAACCGAAGAGGATTTTAAGTTGTTACGGGAACAGATAGGTAAGCTGATCGAAATGCGACGGAAAGGAGCGTGCATCATCAATAGCGAGCCGGTATTTAAAAACATGATCACATTTTTCGAAACAAATTCAATTCCCAATTGCAGAACCGGATACCGGCATCATGTCGTGAATCCTGATGGCTCTTTTGTACCCTGCGCCATGCATAAAGTTAATTTCGATACGCATCAGGAATTGGTAGAAAATTTTACAAAGAAAAATACATGCACGGCTTGCTACGTTCCGCTGCGTGCCAATACCGAGCTTTCTGTGAAAGATTTATTGAGTGGGTTTGGGGTGCCTTATTTGCGAGAACGATTTCAAAGGAATGGAAATTAGTGCAACAGGCAGAAGTTAAGTTTGGGATTGTATTAAAAGTCATTTTTTTGGTGTAATTCCTGCGAATGTAGGAATCTCCTAACTTTTTGATAATTAGGAGATTCCGGGACAAGCCCGGAATGACATCAAACGAGAAAATCGGATTTTGATACAGTCCCAAATCTTAAATTGATCACTCATCCAGTTTTTCTTTTAAGATTTTATTGACGATCTGTGGATTCGCTGTGCCGCGGGTGGCTTTCATCACCTGTCCCATGAGGAAGCCGAATAATTTTGTTTTTCCCGACCGATATTTTTCCACTTCTTTCGGATTATTCGCAATGACCTGATCTATGATGTCTGCAATTTCGCTGCTATCCGATATCTGAGTCAAGCCTCTTGCCGCGACAATTTTTTCAGGAAAATCCTCTGAAACCAGCATTTCCTTAAAAACCGTTTTGGCGACAGAGGCGGAGATTTCTTTTTTCAACAGAATTTTCAGCAGTTCCGCAAGCCGATTGGAACGGATCGGAAATTCCCGGATGTCCTGTTTCCTTTCA
>WJJN01000389.1 GCA_014729735.1 Candidatus Zhuqueibacterota bacterium | reverse complement strand
GCTTTACTGCGAGCTAAAAGTTATTACACAATCGGGCTGTATCCCATTTTTTTAGCTTTTGGCTCCGTATATCTGGAAAAACTGCTCGATTCCGGCTGGCTGAGATATCTTCGCCCGGTCGCGGTTCTTGTTCCGATAATCATATTTATTCTATCCTTTCAATTAATGCTGCCGGTATTATCGCCGGAAGAAATTGTCAGCAAATCAGAGCTGTTTGAAAAATTCAATTTAAACCGCTGGGAAGATGGAGAGGTTCATCGCTTGCCGCAGGATTACGCGGATATGTTAGGCTGGCGCGAACTGGCGGGCATTGTCGATTCTGCCTTTGTGTTGATCGATGATAAGGAAAATACGATAATCCATTGTGACAACTATGGTCAGGCAGGAGCAATCAATTATTATTCAAAACAAAAGCACGCACAGGCTTATACAATGAGCGCGGATTATATTAACTGGTATCCACTGGATGAATTTGAAATTAATAATGTGATTCTTGTCAAAGAAAGATTTGATACCGACAAAGATCGGGAAAAAGAGAAGCCTCTTTTTGAAAATGTTACATTCGTTGGTGAAATTGAAAATGAGTATGCCAGAGAAAGAGGTACACGGGTTTATGTTTTAGCCGGCGCCAGACAATCGATTAATGAAATTTTGAAAGAAGAAATCAGGAGGAGGACAGGAGGTGGTAATATTCTTGAATAATTAAAATTCTCTTGCATTTGTTTAAAAAATATTTATATATCCTGTAAATGGACGATTCGAAGCGATCGGGCGAAAAATACAAGACTGGAGGCATTAAACCTCATTCGGAATCGTAAGGGAAAGGTTCCTCATATAGTTGCTATTACGGTAGAGCCAACGTCGGTAAGGATATCAAGTCTTGCATTGGGAACCGGAGTCATAAAACATACAAAAATTTCAGATATTCGAAATTCCTTTCATTTATCCCGGTATTTCAAGATTTGATCGTTCACGAAATCCCTCTGTACATATTCTTCATAACAATAAACAATCAGATGTACCGCATTTTCACACTCCGTCACCCTCATGAAAAAAATCTCTAAAAAACGAAAGAGATAACCCTATTTATTTCAAACAGTAAAATCGATAATCATCTTTTTGGCATATAAATTGAGTTACATTCAATGAATCTATTAAAATTGAAAATCCACAACCTGGGAGGAAGCATGCAACGAGTGGAAGATAAAGTCGCTGTCGTGACCGGCGGCGCATTGGGGATCGGGAAAGCAGCCTGCCACCGGCTGGCTGAAGAAGGCGCGAAAATAGCTGTAACCGATGTAAAAGATGACGACGGTAAATCGGTCGTAGAGGACCTACAGAAAAATGACTTCGAAGCAGAATATTGGCATCTTGATGTTGCAGATGAAGATGAAGTGAAGAAGGTACTGAATGAGGTTCAAGATAAATTTGGCAGCCTCGATGTACTGGTAAATAACGCCGGCATTTCCGGTGTGAATAAACCGACGCACGAGATTTCCGCAGATGAGTGGGAAAAGGTGATGAATATCAATGTAAAAGGTGTGTTCTTTTGTACGAAATATGCCATTCCGCTGATGCAAAAAGCGGGCGGCGGAAGCATTATTAATCTGTCGTCCATTTATGGAATAATAAGTGCGAAGGATATTCCACCGTATCATGCATCAAAAGGCGCGGTGCGGCTGATGAGCAAGACCGATGCGCTTCTGTACGCAAAAGACAATATCCGTGTGAATTCCGTACACCCCGGTTTTATCTGGACGCCGCTGGTAGAGGAAATGGGCAAAGAATCGGACGAAGGCGTGGACGCTTTCCGCAGGAGTCTGGACAGCCTGCATCCCATCGGACATGTGGGTGAACCGGATGATATCGCGTACGGCATCGTTTATCTGGCTTCCGATGAGTCGAAATTTGTGACCGGAAGTGAGTTGGTAATAGACGGCGGTTATATATCTGTTTAGAAAGAAAAATGAAGCTGACATTTCTGGGAACCCGGGGAAACACGGAGCAAAAAAACGAGCGGCACCGGCGGCACAGCTCGCTGCTGGTAAGTTATCGCAACAAGCAGGTCATGGTGGATTGCGGCGAAGATTGGCTGGAGAAAGTGTTCGATATTAATCCGCATGCAATCGTTCTAACCCACGCACATCCGGATCATGCCTGGGGTTTGAAGAACGGAGCGCCGTCCCGGGTGTATGCCACTGCTGAAACGCTGGGGCTTATCGGGAATTACCCTGTGGATGATTTCCGGGAAATCAGGCAGCGTGAACCTGAGCAAATTGAAAATATCACATTCGAAGCGTTCGGCGTGGAGCATTCCACACGGGCGCCGGCAGTGGGCTATCGCATTACAGCCGGGGATGTGAACATTTTTTATGCGCCGGATCTGGTGTATATTTATCACAGGGAGGAGGCGCTTCGCAACACAAAACTTTATATTGGCGACGCCGCAACCATTTCTCGGTCTTTCGTTCGCAAGCGGAATGGCAATCTGATCGGACACACGCCAATTCGCACGCAACTGACCTGGTGCCAGAAAGAAGATGTACCAAAGGCAATTTTCACGCATTGCGGCTCGGAAATCGTGACTGGTGACGAACGGTCGCTCAATGCAAAAATTCGGGAGATGGCAGAAGAGCGGGATGTGGATTTCGAAATTGCGCACGATGGAATGCAAATAATTTTGCGCGGTTAATCCGCAGGTAATTTTTATGAGTATGTAAAAATAAACAGTATGAATTTAATTGAGAGAGAGTTACCATGAAAAAATTAAAATTTTTAGGACTGGGCATAATGCTGCTATGCGCTGCCGCATTGTCTGTTTTTGCTCAAAATGTTTCTGTCGGAGAAAATGCACCTGCCTTCGAATTGACTAAATTCGGCGGCGGAACAGTTTCGATGAGTGATTATCCGGGTAAAATTATCTTACTGAATTTTTTAGGCAGTTACTGACCAACATGTCTTTCTGAGGCTCAGGAAGTAGAAGAAGATTTTTGGCAGGCTTATAAAGATAATGGTGTTCAGGTAATCGGCATCGATGTGTGGAATGGTTCGCAAGCGCAAGTTCAGAATTATGTACAGGGTGCTGGCAGGAACATCACTTACCCGGTTGGTATGAATGGCGGAGGCGTTGGAAACGAATGGGGACTCGATCGATCCAGTTATGTCGTGGTGGATGAGACCGGTGTTGTTCAATATATCACCCCGCAAGCCACGCATTATTCGCAGCGACTGTCGCAGCACAAAACTGAAATTATTGCCAAATTAAACGAACTGGTCGCGGCTATTGGCATCGAGTCAGATGATGCGGAGTTACCGATTAATTTTGAATTGTATCAAAACAGCCCGAATCCATTTGCAGTTAATACGAAAATAAAGTTCAGAGTAAGATCAGATAAAATGCCGTCTTCAACAAAATTAGTGATATATGATATATTGGGCAGGGAAGTGAAAACACTTTTCTCAGGAGTTGCGGGAAAAGGGGAATATTCCTTTCACTGGAATTCTCTGAATAATGGCAACAATCCCGTGTCCGCAGGAATGTATATCATTCTGCTAAAATCAGGAGAGCATACGTTTACGAAAAAAATGATATATTCACCGTAACACGTAACTTTTTCTTAATAGTAAGATAGACGCCATTTCATCATTCAGATGACGCGGAAGTTGCAAATAAACATTAGGAAGATGATATGAAATTTAATAAACTATTTATTGTGTTTTTCATTATGTTATTTTCATTTGATATGCGCAGCGATACGGCAGTCGATTTTAAATTACCAAATCTAAAGAACGAACAGGTCCAATTTTCCGATTTTTTGAACAAGGGACCCGTCGTGTTGGATTTTTGGGCAACGTGGTGCAAGCCGTGTCACAAAGCGTTCCCTAAATTTAATGATCTGTATGAAAAGTATCATGAACAGGGTCTGGAAATTATTGGCATCAACGAGGATGGTCCCCGCAGTCAGGCGAAAATAAAACCTTTTGTGCGGAGTTTGAAAATCAAATTCCCCATT
>WJJN01000049.1 GCA_014729735.1 Candidatus Zhuqueibacterota bacterium | reverse complement strand
TCGAGTCAGAAATAGTCATTTCCAAATAATACTTATCCAGCTTTTCAAGAATTCGATGACGCTCAACGACAGTTTCAGTCATCAGTATTTCATTCTGCAACTGAATAAGGGTGGTTTTCTTTTCAGAACACAGCGCGATTATCAGTATAAAAAACCAAAGAAATATGTATCGTTTGTAAATAATCATATAATTATGTTTGAAACTTGAATTTCTTCAGGAATGAAAACTTTAATTTATGAAATTGCAAACAGGGCACAATCCACAACTGATTGAAATGATACTTAAAATAACTTTTCAAATAGCGCCAGGCGCCATTCAGTGAGTGCGGAATTTGAAGCAGATTGCCCTGCTGCAATCCGAATTGTCTGCGTGATATCAATAATTTGTAAGCCAAATCGAACTGTTTTTGAACAGGAGAAATTATCTCACGCTTCTCAGAATAAATCTGTTCAATCATCGCCTGCTTTTTATTATAATCCGGAATTACAATCGTTAATGATCCGGATTTAAGCAATGTTTTTAGTGCTTCTTCTTTTGAACGGGACGCTATTTCAATTCGAAATGACAATGGCAGAAATTTTTCGTGATAAAGCTGATGACCGAGAGATTGCAGATTTTCAAATCTCCATAATTTACGCGCCCCCAATTGTGGAACATATTTCCGCAATACATTGACGGCTGAATTATTTAATGGAATCATTGTGATTTCTCCTTTTAAGGTCGATTAATTTTTGTGATCAGGCGGTCGTACATAAAACAGCTTAAAAGCTCATCAAAGCGGTAATCGTTGTAATTGCGATCCATAATGCAACGGGAATATGGCGTAATACGATCCGGAAAATAGCCTTTCCAATTTTCTTCGGCAGAAGGATGATGCAAATCGGAATGGTAAACGTTACCGTTGTAACGGGCGAAAATTTTATGAACCGGAATAATTTCCCGATCATTTTCCGGTTTACGTTCGATGTAATTGACGCAGAACGGGAAATCCTCGATTTTTTCTTCACTGCTATTCATCGCAGATTCGCTATTGATAACGTCTGCCGAATCACGAACAATAATGCGATCGTAATATTCATCGACAATTGCGCCGTGCAGCACCGAAGACATCGCGTGACCGAATTCGTGAATATAGGTTTTCGAGCTTGCTTCAAGAACATTGATTGCCACCCTGCCGGGCTGCTTGGCGTAATAATCGTGCAGGCAGGTGAACGGATTGGTGATATCGAATGTTCTTGTGGTCTCGTAAATTTCGTCATCTTTAATATCATCCGGATTCTGATCGAAGATGAATGGGGAACCATGAGGGATTAGTCCGGATTTAAGGAGCGGTATGAAAAAGTTCTCTGTCTGTGCAGTGCCGATAGTTTCGATAGTCGCTTTGAGATAGTCCTCGAAATCGAAAAATTCCTTGTTGCTTAATATTTTCAATTTATTTATTATCGAGTCAGGAACTTCCATTTCAGCCAGATATTCGAATGAAGACGCCGTTAACGTGAATGGATATGTGTCGGGGAACTTTCCGGCAATAATGAGTTTATCTTTATATTTTTTTGTCTGATCATCCCCGATTATTTCAGCGACTGCGACTAAGAATTCCTCCTCATCCCGGTATTCGATTTGATTCAGCTTTTTGAGGCTTTCGATTATTGAACCCGGTATTATTTTTAATCGCTCGAGCAGCTTGTACGAGAGTCCGAATAACCGAAATTTCTCCAGATAATCCGAATAGCGGGCTGTGGAGCGGGTATATCTTTCAACGGCGCTCATCGCGTAGATTACATCGGTATAGTCGTTGATCTTTTTAACTATCTGCGGGGATAATCCGGCGCTGTCTTTCGAGTGCTCGACCAATTGTTTGTATTTTTCCACAATATCTGCTTTCGTATCCAGCAAATTGTCGGCAACCTTGCCATCGATTTCGACAATTCCCTGATAGGGCTGCACCATCTCCATATTATTCATTTCTTCTGTGGTAAGCTCGTCATCGAAAATAGCGACGATCCGAATTTGCGACCAGATTTCCGGTCTGCCCAGAACGTGGTCTGTTTCAAAGCTCATCAGTGCTTTGTCTACAGAACTGATGAACAGATCGATATTTTTAATGATCGGATCAGTCTTCGTCTGTGAGGCATTCGCAGAATCCGTAAATGCCGGATTTGCTATAAATGCAATCGTGTACGGATGTTGTGATGCCGGCTTGACGTCGTAATTATAAAGTTTTTGCGATTTCAATTTCAGATATTTTTCGACCAGCGGCTCGATATTTTCTTCGATTATCTGAACAGTATGAAGGCGTTCGGTGTCGTCCGGATTAGTTAATTTGTTTTCTAATTGATCCAGTTTTTCATTGATGTGCTCCCCGGAATCAACAGGGAGCGATGCCAGCAATTTCGCCCGGTCTGCCGCTGTTATCATTTTCGCATAATATGTTTTTCTGATGAGTGAGTGAATTTTTTTCACGCTTCGGATATTTTCGGAATTCTGGGCAATTCGTCGGGTATAAAATATTAGCGGTTTCATTGTTTCCAGCAGCGCTTTTTCTTCGGTTTCGTACGGTGATTTTATAATGTTCAGTTTCAGATTGGGATCGAATGCAAAGGCTAATTTTACAGCATCTCTTTTTAAGAATTTCAAGTAAAGAAAAACGAGGTCATTATATAATGTACCGAGAATCAGTCCGAACAAATAACCGCTTAGGTATGATTGGGAAGTGAGTTTCAGTATGTATGAAAAATCTGTGTTAATCGATCCCGAAAATAAAACCAGCAAGCCGGCGAGAATGACGAACGGACCGCCAGCGAATGTTCCCACAATGAAAATCAAACTTATTATCAGCGGGGCAGAGCGAGCGACTGTAAGATCGTTAACAAATAAGAAAAAGAAAACCGTAATCAATCCGATGGTCAAGCCGAGTTGGTGAGCATGGAGTACTTTTCTGGGAGGCAATCGATAAATTTTTATGATTTTTCTTTTTACAGGAATCTTTAAAAATTTCCCCTTGATAAATCTGATTATTTTGTGAAACAGGTCGCTAACTAAAAGGAGAAGACTTATCATCGTTACCCTCCTGTGTTTAAGTGAAAGGGTTTTAAACGAAAGGTGTCGGGCTAAACGAGGTGCAAATCGAGAGGCATGATGAGATTATTTATGAAATCTATTTTTCAGGCGCAAGGCAGCAGCTTTCCAGGCGTCATCCGATTCCAGATTCATATATTTATTCAACAGGACGTTTATTTCACTCGCATCTCCTGATTTAATCTTTGTAAGTGCAAGATTATAGTAAGGTTCAGGGAAATTCGGGTCTTTATCTATTGCAGATTGAAAATAACGATCGGCTCCCTGCCAATCCTGTTGATGGAAATGCAAAACTCCGATGTCATTCAACAACGGCGCTGATAATTTATTTTGATTGTCCATTTCTGAATACAGCGAATCGGCTCTGGTTTGTTGCTGCCTTATAATAAATATTTGTGCCAGAAGCTGTTTCGCTTTGTTCGAATGCGGATCATGCTCCAGTGCGTTTTCCAGCCGGGATTCTGCCTGATCGAGATAGGACGCTTCGTCGTCATCAGCCGCTAATAAAGAACTAATGCCCGATGATTGATATCCACCGGAAAGCCGGGCATTTTCGATATAAATACGATGCTCATCTTGCAGTATATTTTCGGCTGTAGAAATTTGATAATCTGTATTGTAATAATCAATAGCCAAAAGAAAGGAAATAATGCTGACCGCAAGTAATACCAAAGTCGCTATTGCCGGTTTCCAGCGTTGCTGAGGGATTTCCCAACGGCTGATGAAGTCCTTTATTTTATCAATCAGATTTTTCGCCTTCCGTTTTTTTATATCTTGCTTTGCTTGGAGATCTTCCTGTTCGTATTTTGCAAATAATTTCTCAACCAGTTCTTCCGGAGAATTAATTATTCGTTTCTCGATCTCGTTTTTTTCGGCTTCAGTGAGAGGTGAAAATTCATTCCTGATAATCGACGCCAGAATCTGACGGCAGTTTTCACATTGATTCAGGTGCAACTCGACCGCCTCTATTTCAGCGTTCGTCACATCACCACAGGAATATCTGCCAAGAAGATCATCATTTAGACAATCTTTCATATTATTTTTATTATTGATATCATTTTCCATAAGCAATCACTAAACATCAAAATTCGTCAGCAACCCGAACCTTCGTTGCTAGAATCGTAATTATATAAAATGGTAATATAAAGCTATAACCAATAAATTTTGACATTTTTTCCAAATTGTTCCAGTGGGCTCTATTCATATAGACAAAAAAAATCGACTGATTTCCCGTTTGATCAATGTATTTTGAGATTCTGCAAGCATGATTTTAAGGCTGATTTACAAAAATTTAGTACATTTAACACTGTTTTATAGTCGATATCGATTGAAGCAGAGGAGGCGATTTCTTTGGCTGACAAATCATCGAAAAGTGCGTAATTCAATATCAGTAAATTTCGCTCTTTATTTTTTTTAGTGCCTGCAAATATTTTTTTAAGGCAAAATTTTATTGCATCCGAAAGTTCGACAGAATTATAGATTGATTTCCAATCTTCGTTGACAATCATATCCTGCAGTGTATCCGAATGCGATCCATTCCGGCTACCGAAATTGTCGCTCAGAGACTTCTTTTTACTGATCGGAGGGCGTTTGCTATTGATGTTGTTCTCTGTAGTCAGTTTATTACAGACCATTCGTATCGCACATACTTCGAGATATTTGTAAATTGCATTTTCATGATTCCCCTTGAAATTTTTCAATGCTTTGCAGTTGTTCTTCTTCAAATTGAAGTAAATATCCTGTGCGATATCCTCCAGGTACTCGCAACCCTCTTTATAACCTTTGCGTTTTGATTCCCTGTAAATAGCGGTACAAATAAAACGATGAAAACGATTTACAAAAGTGAGCCATGCTATTTCATTTTCTGTTTCCCGGGAAAGCAGTTTTACAAGTTGAATGTTAGTAAGTTTGGTGTAATCCACAGTCAATGAATCTCAAAAGATACTAAAAGTACATGCTAATTAATTTGATCCGGGAGATTTTTCGGAAATCATGGTGGAGCCCAAAGTAACCAGAATCGTATAACATGAAAAATATCATTGAAAGACTGTATAACATTATTGTTTTAAAAATATTACGAATATATAAAGAATATAAACAAATATTATTATCAAAGCAAGAAAAATATCTCAAAAAATATTCGCCGGTAAAATTACAGATTTCCAAAATGCTCAAGATTATTGAGTCTCTCGCTGCGTTCAGCGGTTTCTCATTTAAAAGTGCTTTTACTTTACTCAGGCATTGTACGATTTAAGGAGTTCAGCGCTCGAACAATGATGTTTTATGATTTATTTATTGTCTCGGAATTTTCCATATTTTTTTTAATTTACCAATAAAATTATTGATATTTAAAGTTATAGTTATTATATTATATGATTCAAAATTTATAAAGCCCGGAAATATGAGTCATTAAATTAACCTTTGAGGGATAACATACATGCTAAAACCAAGAAAGAGACTAACCAAGAAACAGATCAAAGAAGACAAACTCGTAACTTACTATTTCAAAGCAATCGATTATATCAATGAGAATTCGAAAATTGTATTCGGCATTATTATCGGCATTATTGCTATCGTAGCATTATTGTATATGTATAGCTGGAGTAAGGAGAATGCCGAGATGAGTGCCTCGCTGGAACTGACAAAAGCCCGGGAGGAATTGAAAAATACGCAGCCCGAAAGAGCCACAGACATCCTTCGAAGTATGATAAACAATTACAGTGGCACTAAAAGCGCGGGGCGGGGCGTTTATCATCTGGCGAATATTATGTACAGCCAGAGCAATTATGATGAAGCCTTTAATTATTATAAGAAATATATTGACGATTATAACGACGATCCGATCCTCGCAAGCTCATCCTATTCCGGCATGGGTGCATGCATGGAGCAGAAGGAAGAGTTTTTAAAAGCTGCTGAATATTATAAAAAGGGCGCGCAAAAGTTCTCTAAAAATTTCGAAGCTCCCCGTCAATTGATGGCTGCGGCAAGATGCTATAAATTGGCAAATAATAGAGCGGAAGCGGAGAAAATGTATCAAAAAGTGATTGATAAATACCCGGATTCTGCGCAAAAAAGAGATGCTGAATTATTTCTCAGTGAATTGCAAGGCTAAAATAAATATAAATTTTACTTGCAAAATAGAAATTATTTTTTTATATTTAATGATTCAAGTGGGCTAATGACCCACTTTTTTATTAGTATGAAAAAATATGAAAAAAGAACAGTTAATTACAGAAATCAGAAAAAACATCGAGCCGGTTCTTAATGCGCAAGAAGTTGATTTAATCGATTTTGAACTAAAAGGGGGAACTGGTAATCAGATTTTGCGTGTATACGTAGATGTGGAAGGCGGCATCGATATTAGCTTGTGTGTCGAACTGAGTCGACAGATTGCGGATCGATTGGATGTGGCAGATGTGATGCCGGGGAAATATCGTTTGGAAGTGTCTTCTCCGGGGGTGGATCGACTGCTGGAGTCTGCACGGGATTTCCAACGTAATATCGGTCGCCAGGTTCTACTGAACCTCAGGGACGGAAATTCAGAAAAAGGCATAATCAAGGAAGTAGACGACGATAATTTGTATCTGGAAAAAGATAAGCAAGAATTTAAATATTCGATGGATAGCATATCATCCGGGAAAATTATGGTGCAGTGGTGATATGACTTGTGGTAATCGGGGAGAATCTATTTTATGAAAGTCGATATTGTTGAGGCATTTCAACAGATAGTCAAGGAAAAAAATATTGACAAAGATGTTTTGCAAAAGATCATCGAAAACACTATTTTGTCGGTCATTAAAAAGAAATATGGCAATGCCGAAAATTTCGATATCTTTGTGAATATGGAAAAAGGCGAAATAGAGATATATCAGAACAAAATTATTGTTGATGACGTGAAAGAACCGAATCTGGAAATTGATCTCGAATCGGCTAAAAAAGTGGAACCTGACTTAGAAGTTGGTGATGAATTTATCGAGATTATTGATCCGGTGAGTTTCGGACGCCGGCTCATAATTTCAGCAAAACAGAATTTGAATCAGAAGATAAAAGATGCGGAAAAGGAAATTATCTTTGAAGAATATAAAAACCGTGTCGGCGAGATTATTATCGGAGATATTCGTCAGATCAATAGACATGAGATTTTTCTGAATATGGATCGGGTCGAAGTTGTACTTCCGAAAAAGGAGCAAATTCAGAACGAGCGATATCGCCGCGGGGATCATATCCGTGCCGTGATAAAAGAGGTCGTCCGTTCAAACCGCGGACCGGAAATAATTGTCTCCCGCGGTGCAAATGAATTTCTGATCAGACTGTTCGAAATTGAAGTGCCGGAAATTTACGACGGGATTATAGAAATCAAAGGCGTTGCGCGCGAGCCGGGAGATCGCACCAAAATCGCAGTCTATTCGAATGACAAGCGAATCGATGCAGTCGGTGCGTGTGTGGGCATGAAAGGGATTCGAATTCAATCGATCGTTAAAGAATTAAACAATGAAAAAATAGATATAATTAACTGGAATAACGAACCGGAAATTTTTATTATGCGGGCACTGAGCCCTGCAAAACCGGTGAAAGTAGTAATCGATAACGAAAATAGAAAAGCGTTGGCAGTGATTCCTGACGATCAAATATCTCTTGCGATTGGCAAAGGGGGACAGAACAAACGGCTGGCATCCAGATTAACCGATTATGAGATTGATACGATTAAGGAATCGGAGTATGAAAATATTGTCTCTACAGAAAAGTTAGATGATATGGATATTTCAGAAGTAGATGGATTGGGACCAGCGATTGTTAAGAAACTGGAAGGCGAAGGATATGAAACGGTTCAGGATGTTCTTGAGGCGGGATATGATAAATTAATTGAAATTCCCGGAATTGCTGACAAAACCGCTCAGAAGATTTTGGATGCGTTAAATAATTTGTAAAATATGTTTGGGAGTGATTTAGTTTGGGTAATAAC
The DNA here is from genome assembly GCA_014729735.1 of Candidatus Zhuqueibacterota bacterium. Taxonomy (GTDB): domain Bacteria; phylum Zhuqueibacterota; class Zhuqueibacteria; order Thermofontimicrobiales; family Thiofontviventaceae; genus Mariaggregatimicrobium. Next base: position 1,589 of record WJJN01000049.1, on the reverse strand, counting down.
AAGAAAAAAAGAGTCTTTCAAGTGGCTCGTGAATTTAATATTTCAAATGAAGCGCTGATCAATTTTTTGGAGAAATTGGATCACCCCATCCGCAATCACATGAGCTTGATTACGGATGAGATGTATGAAGAAGTTGTCAAGAAATATAGCAAAGAAATCGAAATTTCTGATAAGAATTTTGATTTCAAGCGCAAATTGAAAGAGAAGCGAGCCAAGGAGGAGCAGAAAAAACTTGAAGCTCAACGCAAGTATGAGGAAAAGGTGCGTGCTTCCACAATGATGATGAGCGAAAAGCCCAAACTTCGTCATGCTGCAAAAGTTACCGATACCGATCTACCTTCGCACGAAGATGAAGTAGCCGAAGAAAAACCGCCCAGGAAAATTGAAGAAGATAAGAAGGAAAAAGTGACAGCAAAAACACCGGATGTGGATGAACCGGAAATTCTTTCGAAAGAATCAAAAGATAAAATTTCACGGGAAGCTGAAGAAGCCGTTAAAGAACTAATCGCCAGAAAGCCGTCTCGAATCGAAACAAAAGAACCGCCTGTTGCCGATAAGAAAGACGATAAAAAAGAGCGGGACGAAAAAGCTGCTGAAAAAGAAGTATCTGCTGACAAAATCGACAAAAAGAAAAAAGACCGGAAGAAGAAAAAAGCTCCGGTTATTGCAGACAAAGCCAGCGAAGAGGAAGCAAAAGAAGCCCGCAAAGAAAAACCACAAAAACCGAAAAAAGCAAAAAAACGTGCTGAACCGGAAGATGAAGAAGAACTCGCGAAATCCAGAAAAAAACGAAAAAAACTGAAAGCAAAAGATCGCGTGGCACCCCAGAAAGGGGAAGAGGAAGGAGACGAAGAACAGAAACCAAAGCGCAAAAAAAGAAAGAAAAAACGCCGTGAACGGTTACAGGAAGCAGGCGAGGAGAAAAAAGATAAGAGGAAAAAATCCAAGCGGAAAAAACGCGTTCAGATTAGCGAGGAAGAAGTTGAAAAATCCATCCGTCAAACCCTCTCGATGATGGAAGACAGCGGCAAGCCGAAGAAACGGCGGAAAAAAGCCAGGGCTGAAGATGAAGAAGTGACCGAGGAAGACAATTTGCTCAAAGTCCACGAATTTATTACTGTAGGCGAATTGGCTACCGAAATGGATGTTGAAGCAAGCGAAGTGATTAAAAAATGTCTGGAATTGGGCACGTTGGTATCCATCAACCAACGTCTGGACGAAGAAACTATTGTCGCAGTAGCCGATGAATTCGGATTTGAAGTCGAGATCGTTCCTGAATTCGGATCGGAAAAATTCGAAGAAATAGAAGAAAAAGATGACGAAAAGCTGGCAGTGTCCAGATCGCCTGTTGTAACGATTATGGGGCATGTGGATCATGGAAAAACATCTTTGCTTGATTTTATCCGTGAAAGTAACATTATAGACAGAGAATCCGGCGGAATAACACAGCATATCGGTGCGTACGAAGTTAATGTAAACGGTAAGTCGATCACGTTTCTCGATACGCCGGGACACGAGGCGTTCGCGGCAATGCGTGCCCGCGGAGCACAGGTTACTGACATTGTTATACTCGTGGTTGCCGCTGATGA
>WJJN01000388.1 GCA_014729735.1 Candidatus Zhuqueibacterota bacterium | reverse complement strand
TCCTGGAAGATCTGCGCTTCCTGTTAGCTTTTCCTTTATTTTTATCCTTTGATTGTTCGTCAAACTCATCCAGTTTCTTTTCAACTTTACCGTACACCGTATCCTTCGGATATGTCCCGTCTTTTTTCATTTTACCTGCCGGGACACCGGTTAAGATCTCAATGCCTTCATCGATTCGGGACACTGCATAAATATGAAATTTCTCTTCTGTAATAGCATTTAAAATTTCATCTTTTAATGTTAGATTTTTGATATTTGGTTTCGGAATTATGACACCCTGATCGCCTGTGAATCTTCTTGCTTTGCAAATTTCATAGTACCCCTCGACTTTTTGAGTCACGCCGCCGATGGGCTGTATTTCGCCAAATTGATTCACAGAACCAGTGACAGCGATCCCTTGATTTATCGGGTACCCGGAAAGACTGGACAAAATCGCATACAATTCTGTGGAGGAGGCACTGTCGCCATCGATTTCGCCGTAACTCTGTTCAAAGGTGATGCTGGCAGACATGGAAAGTTGCCTTCTCTGTCCGAACGCGCCATTCAGGAACGCCGTTAAAATCAGCAGTCCTTTATCGTGAATTCTGCCGCTCATTTTCACTTCGCGGTCGATTGCCATCACGCCGCTTTTACCCTGATATAGACGTACCGAAATTCGCGATGGCTTGCCAAACACATAATCGCCGTAATTATACACAACGAGTCCGTTTATTTCGCCCACCTTATTACCGGATACATTGATGAAAATCGAATCCGCCAAAATCCGGTCGCGAATTAGTCCTTCGACTTTGTTGAGGCGGAATATTTTCATATCCAGAGCCTTTTGCACATCCTGACGGGTGATCGTTTGATGATTTTCTTGAGAAGCCCAATAATTTGCCTCGCGAACCAGGTTGCACACTTCGGAAAATCGAGTGGAAAGCTTGGTCTGGTCGCTCACCAACTCGGTGCCGTACTCCACGATTCGAGCGACTGCTTCTCTATTAAAATGAAGGAGATTTTCTTCCTTGCAGCGACTGCTGATGAACTGCGCATATTTCTGAATATTTCGCTTCGTCAGCTTCATGTGAAGATTGAAATCCGCTTTCACTTTAAAAAGCTCGCGGAATTCATCGTCCATATTATACAGTGTGTAGTAAATATCCGGCGAACCGATCAGCACAATTTTGATTCCCAGCGGAATTGGTTCCGGCTGCAGCGTTTTCGTGCTGACAAAGCTGTATTCTTCACTTAAATCGGTGATGTTGATCGCACGGTTTTTTAATGTTCGTTTCAGCGCTTCCCAGCCGAACGGTTTTCTAAAGATTTGTTCCGCCTCTACGATCAAAAAACCGCCATTTGCCCGGTGAAACGCGCCGCCTTTTATCATTGTGAAATCGGTGACTAAAGCACCCAGATGTGATTCACGCTCGATTCGACCAATCAGATTATTGTAAGTCGGATTCGTTTCCACGATGACTGGAGCGCCTTTTGTTTTGCTATTATCGATAATGATATTCACCTGCAATCGATCGAGATATGAACCGCCGGACTGCCTCATCGAGCGGAGATTATTTCCATTATCATTTGATTGTTTGAATTCATCGATATTTGATAGCAAATCACTCTCAACAGCATCCAGATATTCCGGAATTTCCGGGTATTGCTTAAAATCTTCGCGGATGTCATCAAGTAAATGACCGACAGCAAACTTAACAGCAGAGCGCTCAAGTTCTTCAATGCTCTGATTCACTTTCTGCTCTTCCCGGCGAATTTCATTTAGTGTTCGGTTCAATTCTGCTTTCAATGATTTGCCTGTTTCATCGAGTCGCATCTTTTCTTTTGCCGGAAGTTGCTCGTATTCTTCAGGGGATATTGCTTTTCCGTTTTTTACCGGTACCAGAAAAAAACCCTGCGGGTTTTTCTGCAGCGCCAGACCATTTTCCTTTGCCTGTTTATCTATTTCGAGGAATGCTTTATTCTGCTTCTCCTGAAAATTTTGAATGATTTGATTTCGTTCTTTTTGGAAATCCTCGGAATGCAGGGTTTCGGGAATTAGTTTTTCCAATTCATATACCAGATTTTTCATTTTCGTTCGAAGAAGTTTTGCCTTGCCCGGTGGTAGGCAAATAGCATTCGGCTCGTCCGGCGATTGAAAATTATAAACATAACACCAGTCATCAGGAGTCGGCAGTTTTTTTGCCTGCCTCTCGATTGCCTCCTTGATAATCGAAGTACGTCCTGCGCCGCCCGGTCCCAAAACATAAATATTATAACCATAGCTTTTCATATTAACACCGAATTCAATCGCCTGTACCGCCCGCTCCTGACCGATAACTTCTTTTAATGGTGACAACTCGGCGGTCGTCTCAAATTTAAACTGATCAGGATCGCAAAAATAACGCAGCTTGTCCGACGATAATTTCAGTTTATCAATATTCATCCGAATCTCCTTATTTTAAACGAACCGTTAAAACAGGACATGGTGCTATGTGTGCAACTTTTTCAGTTACGCTTCCCAATAAAACCCGGGGCCAATAGGTTCTGCCATGCGTTGTCAGCGTTATTAAATCGATATTTTCCGACGAAGCAAAGTACACGATTTCAGCCGCTGCGTCCATATTTCTGCGGATGACTTTCTCGATCTTTACATCCTCATATTCAGATGGGATTTTTATTTCCCTTTGAAAAGCATCTGTTAAAGTTTCGAACGCTTCTTCGGAGCTGTATTTTTTGATTCCCTGCTTATCGAATTCGTGTAGCTCAATGACATGTAATAAATAAACCTTTGCATTGAATTTCCGAGCCAGACTAACCGCCTGCTCCAATCCCTGGTATGAAGGTTCGGAGAGATCCAGCGGACATAAGATTTTTCTGATATTTGCAGTCTCTCGCTTGCCGTAAACCGTCAGAACCGGACATTCTGCCTTGCGAATTATTTTTCGCGTAATTGTGCCGAGAGGCTGTTTGGTGGAATATGTATGACTACGCGCTGAAATGATAATCAGATCCACGGATTCATCTTCCACATATTGCACAACCTCCTGGTAAACAGTTCCATAACGCAAAATCCCGTCAATATCAGGTGAAATAGCGTGAACGAATTCATTTAATTTATTCTGTGTATTTTCTTCGATAGCGCTTAGATAGCCAGTGATATCCGGGAAAAAGCGATAATAAACTTCGGGAGGCTTCGTACTGACGTGCAGGACTTGTGGGATTTTGTCAAACTTCGCGCCGAATGAAATGGCGTATTTCACGGTTTTTTTTGAAATGTTTGTAAAGTCGATGGGCACTAAAATCTTGTTGAAGTGATCCAATTTATTTCCCTTAATAATTGAAAGATATGAAGTTGTATCTTCAAAATACTAAAAATTGTGGTAAAAATCAAGAAAAAAGTGGAAAACAAGATATAAGTGGCAAGTCAATATTCACATTAGCCGCTTCAGTCGCTGGCATTGAACGGCTGTGAAGCCGCATGATAGGAACTGCGCACGAGTGGTCCCGACTCGACGTGTCTGAATCCCAGTGCGAGTGCCTGTTCCTTGTAAGTGGAAAATTCTTCCGGAGAAACATATCGATCGATGGGCAGGTGAGCCGCCGAAGGCTGCAGATATTGCCCCAGAGTGAGAAAATCGCATTTAATGTCAGCCAGATCGCGCAGCACACCATATATTTCGGATTCGTTCTCTCCCAGTCCAAGCATCAATCCGGTTTTGGTGATCATACTCGCCTGTTTCGCCCTTTCCAATAATTCGATTGATCGGGCATAAATCGCCTGGGGCCGCGCACTTCCATAGAGCCGAGGCACGGTTTCCAGATTGTGGTTAATTACCTCCGGTTTCGCGTCGATTACCAACTGCAGCGCCGCACGATCTCCCCGGAAATCCGGGATCAGAACTTCGACTTTGCATCCCGGTACTTTTTTATGGATTTGCCGGATCGTTTCTGCAAATACAGATGCTCCGCCATCATCAAGGTCATCGCGGGTAACTGAGGTGATTACAGCGTATTTCAGCGCGAGTTTTTTCACGGCTTCAACAATCCGCATTGGTTCATCGTAATCGCAGCCATCGGGAGTCCCGTTTTTTACAGCGCAAAACCGGCAATCTCGGGTGCACAAATCACCTAAAATCATGAATGTTGCTGTCCGGCTGTTCCAGCATTCCCCAATGTTAGGACAGTGGGCGCTTTCACACACAGTGTGAAGGTTTTGCTCACCTACCAGCGCCCGGATGTCATGATAATTTTTCCCTGCAGGCATCGGTACCTTCAACCAATGCGGATGTCGTTTTTTTCGAATTTTCATTGTGAATCAATAATTTTCTAAATATGAATTGCTTCGTCATATGCTTCCGCAGCAGCTTCCATCAATGCTTCGGAAAGCGTCGGATGAGCGTGAATTGTTTTTATAAAATCATGCCCGTTTATCTTACTATTCTTAATGACACTAAGTTCATTTATCAGTTCCGTTGCCTCGGCATGAATAATGTGCGCACCAACTAATTCGTTTGACCGTGCGTCGTAAATTAATTTTACCAATCCTGTGCTTTCTCCCATTGCCAGCGACTTACCGTTCGCCTGAAACGGAAATCGTCCGATTCGTAAATCGCCGAATTTCTCTTTCGCTTGCTTCTCCGTCAGTCCAATGCTGGCAACTTGCGGATGACAATAGGTGCATGCCGGGATGCTGTCATAATCCAGCGGTTTTGTCGATACGCCTGCAATCTGCTCGGCAGCGTGAATTCCCTCTGCAGAAGCAACGTGCGCCAGCCACGGCGGTCCGATAATATCACCGATCGCATAGATATTTCCAACTCCCGTCCGAAGATTGGGATCGACTTGAATCCAGCCTTTTTCTACCTGAATCCCGATTTCCTCGAGTCCAATTCCTTCGTAATTCCCTTGCACGCCAATTGCTACCAGCGCTGTGTCCGCTTCAAGTGTTTTATGCGGCTCCTCGGCATCTTCTGTCTTAATAGTGACATTTACACCGGCGCCTGATAAATCGATATTTTGTACTCTTGTGCCTGTGTGTACTTTAACTTTAGTTTTTTTAAATGATTTTGTTAAAATATCGGTAATTTCTCCATCTTCGATGGGTAGAATTGTGGGCAACATTTCAACAATCGTCACATTGCAGCCCAGTGCACTGTAAAAATACGCAAACTCCACACCGATGGCACCGGCTCCGATAACAATCATCGAGCTCGGCATCTGATCGAGCGCCATCGCCTCTTTGCTACTGATAATTCGATTGCCATCGAATGGTACCCCGGGGATCGGTCGCGGTCTGGCGCCCGTCGCAATAATGATGTGCTTTGCCGTAAGTTCGTCAGTCGTGGAACCATTGTTGTCCGTGACTGTAATTTTGCTGGTCGATACCAGCTTGCCTTTTCCCTGAAAGGCGGAGATTCCATTTTGCTTGAATAGGTATTCAACTCCTTTGGACAGCCGTTTGGCTGTTCGACGGCTTCGCTTAATGATTTTCGAAAAATCGAAACTGACATTCTCAGCCACCAGACCGTAATCCGAGCTTTTTGATAATGCACGATACATTTCAGCACTTCTCAGTAGCGCCTTTGTCGGAATGCATCCCCAATTCAGGCAAACGCCACCGATTTCGTTTTGTTCGACTACTCCCACCTTCATACCCAGTTGCGCCGCACGAATAGCAGCCACATATCCACCAGGACCCGTTCCGAGAACAACTAGATCGAAATTTGAATCAGACATGTTATCCTTTCTCATTTTGAATTAAAGATTTTAATAGATCTAAATTCCGTTTAAAATCACTTATTTTACCGGGAGTTTCTAAAATTTTGGGAATATTGTAAAAGCGGGGATCATTTAAAAGCAGGCGGAAGGCTTCAGTACCAATGAAGCCTTCCCCGATATGTTCATGCCGGTCCACACGAGATCCAAGTTCTTTTTTCGAATCATTTAAATGAACAGCCAGCAACTTTTCAAGTCCGATGATTCGATCAAATTCTGCAAAGGTCTGTTCATAACTTCGGACATCACGAAAATCGTAGCCAGCAGCAAATGCGTGAGCCGTATCAAAGCATACACCGACACGATTTTGTTTTTCTATTAACGAGACAATTTCTGCTAACTGTTCGAAAGAGTAGCCAATATTTGAACCCTGACCGGCTGTATTTTCCAATAATAAATTTAGTGTTTGATTTGGTTTTTTATTTAAAATTTCATTTATACTTTCTGCTATCTTAAGAATCCCGATGCGCTCACCGGAGTTCAGGTGCGAACCCGGATGGAATACGAGGTAAGAAATTCCAAGCGCTTCGGCTCTCTCTATTTCTATAGAAAACAGATGCCTTGATTTCTCTAAAACATCCGGTTTTGGGCTACAAAGATTAATAAGATACGAATCATGTGCCAAAACACATTTGATGTCGGTTCTCTGCAGTTCCGCCAAAAATGCTTTTATATTTTCTGTGCTTAATTCAGCGGATTGCCATTGCATCTGGTTCTTTGTGAAAATCTGAATAGCAGTACAACCAATATTTTTCCCATTAATTGGTGCATTTTCGATACCGCCAGCGATAGAGACATGCGCCCCAAGCAACATCGATAGCTTATCCCGATCAACCTAAATATGGTTGTAATTTTTCCCTGCGATGGAGATATCGCAGTTTGCGAATCGCCTTGTTTTTGATTTGCCGTATTCTCTCCCGGCTCAAGCTCATCATGTTACCAATCTCCAGAAGCGTTAGCGGACGTTCATTATCCAGACCGAAATAGAGCCGAATTACTTTTGCTTCCGGTTGTGTAAGTGAATCCAGCGCTTCTTTAATTTCGAATTTGAGCGATTCATCCAACAGTTTGCTATTGGGCGCCGTAAACTCATCACTGCTGATTCTTTCGATAAGCGGCTGGCTATCATCGAAATTCACCGATGTATCATCAAGAGAGATTTCCTTGCCCCAATAGGTTAAATTTTTATGCAATTTTTGCAGATCCATGTTCATTTCACTGGCAATTTCCTCCAGCTCAGGTGGGCGTCCCAAATTTTGCTTCATATTCTCGAGCGTATTTATCATTTTCTGAAGTGACCAGATGTGATTAATCGGTAATCGTACCAATCGCGAGTGATTTGCCAGAGAACGCAAAATGGATTGTCTGATCCACCAAACTGCATACGAAATGAATTTGATTCCCCTATTTGCATCAAATCTTCGTGCAGCCTCAATAAGACCTAAATTGCCTTCGCTGATCAGCTCTTCAAAAGGCAGTCCTTTGTCCTGATATTCCCTGGCAATAAAAACAACGAATTTCAGGTTGGACTTTACCAGCTTACTGAGAGCCTCCTTGTTACCCTTTTTTATCTCAGTTGCCAATTCTTTCTCGTCTTCAGGGGTCAATGGAGGGATTTTATCAATTTCTGATAAATATGTCGAGATTGTGTTTCTCGGCTTTTTTATCTTTGCTTCCTTTTTGCTATTATTCAATAAATATCACCCCTCAATGATTAATATATATTTTATTATTCCCTTAACCGAACAAACTATATAATATAACGCTCTAAACGGGTAAACGTTCGATTTTTTTATTATTATTTTCACTTTGTAATTAATTCAAAATGAAATACATTGTACTTTGATTTCGAATGTTGTTGCAATATCGATTTGATCGTTTAAATGTCTTTAAAACAGCTTCAAAAATAATACCAAAATTGCCCGATTTTAAAGCAATTGTTAAAATTTGTTAAAAAGCTGAACTGAACATATTTTGGAGTATCAGTTTGTAGACGAATATTGGAGTCATGTTTTCGCTTCGAAAGATGGATAGGTTTCTCCAAATAAGCAAAATTGAATGTTGGCGCTTTATAACCTCAATTCCAAGCCTTCCCTTGCGGCAGACAATGACATGGTGCAGTTTTTCGAAGCTAATAGAGATTTAAATTTGTTTATGATTCTGCTGATTTCGCGATCACCGCGTTCCGGATTATGATGAAAAAAAATTAAATGTTTTGCACCAGCATCCAGACCAAGCCGCATAGCCTGCTCATAAGATGAATGACCGAAGCCCGAATTATTTGTCAATTCCTGTTCCAGGTATTGAGCATCATGTATCAGAATATCGGCACCCTGGCAAAAATCTATAAACTGCTTCCATGTGGTTACTTTGCCATTTGGGGGATCGAGTTCATTATCTGTTATAAAAACCACGGAATGATTTCCATCGGTCACCTTAAACCCATAAGCAGTTCCGGGATGATTATTTTGGATAAAATAAAACCTGGCATTACCAATTCTATATTCACCGTTATTGATTTCTCTAAAGAATATTTTTGCTTTCAACTCGTTGAAATTAATAGGGAAATATCGGGATTCCATTTGATTCGTTAAAATTTCTCTCAATTTTTGATAAGTTGGTGGGCACCCGTAAATGGTTATTGTGGTATTGTCATTATATGCGGGATTGAAAAATGGAAATCCCTGAATATGATCCCAATGTGAATGTGATAAAAATAAATTTATGTTTTGATTATTATTTCGATTTTCAATATCGCGTCCCAATTCCCTTATTCCTGTTCCTGCATCAAAAACAATAAGTGATCCATCATTCAATTGAAGCTCAATACATGTTGTATTGCCTCCATAAACAACCGTGTCTTCCCCCGGAGAAGGGATAGAACCTCGTGTGCCCCAAAACCTAAGTTTCAAATCTATACCTCCCCTTCATGTTGCAAAAAATATGTGTTAAAAAAAACAAATCAATGCTCAAAGTAAAAGTGTGTCAATTTTAGCAAACATAATACATTAATGATTATACACCACTGCGTGTCAGTCCTCTCAGGTTAATTATTAATTCATTTTTAATGAACTTAACATTATATTTTAAGATTATTTTTATTAAATTCCTGTGCTCTTAGTCACATTTAACAATGAAAGATTTTGTTTGTCGCTTTAAAAGCAAATGATGTGATCTGCCTCCAGTGCAATCGAGTAAAAATCATTGAATTTGCCGATTTTTACACCATCAACGATCACATTTTGTAAATTGCGGTTTTTGATGGAAAGTTTACAACCAAACACTTTCACATGTTGATCTTTTACTGCCAATTTTAAATTCTTGGAACTTCTA
>WJJN01000048.1 GCA_014729735.1 Candidatus Zhuqueibacterota bacterium | reverse complement strand
CTGCCAGCCATTACCTGACCGGGTGTGGAGTAACGCGTCATCCAGCCGTTGGAATAATTCGCTTCCGGTCCGCCATGGACAAAAACGACCAGCGGATATTGGGTTCCTTCTTCGTAGCCCACAGGATGAATTAACAATCCTTCGATGGTTACGCTGTCCCGGGATTGATATTGAACGACAGTCTGTTTGCCTAAATCCCGTTCAGCAATCCATGGATTGAGAGTGGTAAGTCGCTGCATCTTTTTGCCCGGCTGCCAATAGAACAAATCAGCAGGGATTTCCGGTGACGAACCGACGAAAGCGAAGTGTTTGAAATCTCTTGTATAGCTTGGCTCTCTAAAGACTATACCAGTCTCCTTTGAATGCAGAATAATATCTCGCTCACCTCCACTGGCTTTCACAGTGCTAAGCGTATTCCAAACCCCTTCATTTGCCCGATACAGAACCGTATTGTTATCTTTCCAGTTCACCCAGTTGACATGCCCTCTGAAATTCGGTGGAGCCAAATTTTTCGATTCTCCGCCAGAGACGTTTACAACATACGCCTGGCTCACCTGATGATCTTTCAGCATTTTAGCAGCACCGTAGGCTAATTTTGATCCATCCGGGCTGAAAGCATAATTACCGAGTTTCCCCTCGTTATCCGAGATTTGTTTCATTTTTTTCGTCGCAAGATCAATCATATAAATTTTACGAAACATGTATCGATGATCGATCAGGTTTTTCGGTGAAATCGATGCGGCGACCGATTTGCCATCAGGGCTGAATTCGAAATCCCATACTGTGGCACCTTCGGTCAATTTTTCCGGTTCAGCGGACATATCTGCATCCTGGATGTACAGATTTCGATGCTTCAAATCTTCTTCAAAATAGATAAATTCGTAACCCTTCTTTTCTAACTGCTTCTCTCGTTTGGTATCCGGTCGCACTGAGATGAAGCCAAGCTTTTTTCCGGACGGATGCCAGCGATACGAATAAATGCCGGATTCGAAATCCGTGACCTGAAAGGCTTCTCCGCCGGCTGTGGAAATCATCCAGACCTGATTTTTCTTATTATCATCCCGTTTTGTGACAAATGAAATCTTCTCGCCCGAAGGATGCCATTGCACCTGACGAATGCTCACCTCTCCGGTAATATAGGGAAAAATTTCTCCTGTTTTTACTGAAATTAAATACAGCTCGCCATACGCACCACCCGGCTCTTCAGTTGCTTGTCTCGGTACTCGTACTGTATATGCAATCCATTTACCATCCGGGCTGATTTCGGCAGACGTGCAGTATTGCGTCGAAAGCACATCGGTGGGCACAAATGAATCCGCGGCAAATGAAATTGCCACTATGAACATTGACAAAATTAAAATGAAGCGAATTGATTTTTGATTCATCATTAAACCTCCCTGTTCCTGTTGAAAATATTTATAATTATTTCTAAATAAGTACACCACTGGCGACCATCTGCACGCGACCGCCAACGTAAACATCGATCCTGTCATCCTTTTTCTCTGCTTTCAAATGAAGCAGCGATGGACGCCCGATCTCATATCCCTGTTCGACTTTTATGTCTATCGAATCCGTGTCGTAATAGTTGTTCTGAACGAGATATCCGGCGAGACAGCCGTTGGCACTACCGGTGGCTGGATCTTCCGGCACACCGTAATAATCTGCAAATACACGCACGCACAAATCATTCTCCTGATTATACGTGTCGGGACAATAGAGCAGAATTGCTTTGGCAGTTTTATTTCTTATAAATTTAAAAAACTCTTCTTTTATGATATGCGCCTGATTGAGTGCTGCGATGGTCGTGAGTGGGACGATAATGAATGGAATGCCGGTGGAGACTTCCTGAATTGGATAGTCCCGATCGAAATCCGATTTTTGCAGATTCAAACAAGGCATTAATTCGGCAATGTCCAGCGTTTCGTAGAATATCGGCTCGATCTGTTTCATGCGTAGGAGCTTGTCATCATTTTTCCCGGAAAATCGCACCGGAATTTTGCCGACTTTCAAATTGAGCTTAACTTCTTCGATCTGATCTTTTATGATTTCGCGCTGAATAATAAACGCAGTTCCCAGTGTTGGATGTCCTGCAAAAGGAACCTCTGCTGCCGGCGTGAAAATACGGACGTCATAGCCTCCGTTATTTTCTTCGTCCGAAAGGATGAATGTGGTTTCCGAATAATTCATTTCCCGGGCAATTTGCTGCATTTCCACCGTCGAAAGCGAAGCTGCATTTCTGACCACGGCGAGCTGGTTCCCGGTGTATTTTTTTTCTGCAAATACGTCGACTATGTAAAATGGTGTTTGCGTCATTTCTATTTCCTTAGATTTAAAAAGATTTTCGAAATCTCAAAGAATTCGGAAATCTGAAGTTAGCTAATCGTTCGTAATTTTCTTATTTCTTCCATAATAGCGTCGATCTCATCGAAAGTATTATAAAAATGCGGCGAGATGCGAATACCGGCTTCCGGACGCCAGTCGATCAGAAAGTCGCGCTCGAGAAGCTCTTCGCTAATTTTTTTACTGTTCTCCATCTCTAATACGACCGTGCCCCCGCGCTGTCGCGAATCTCGTGGACTGTTGAGTGTTAATCCCTGTTCATCCGCTCTTTTGATGATATGTTCGGTCATTTCCACAGACCGCTCCCGGATACGTTCAACGCCAATTTCACGGATGATCTCATAGCCTGCTTTCACGGCGTAAAGAGCAGGCAGATGCGGGGAGCCATTCAGAAAACGAAAATTTGCTTTATCCGAATATCGCATTTCAGGCTCGAAGGCAAACGGGTCTTCATGCGCCATCCAGCCCGTGATTTTAGGTTGCAATGTTTCCGCCAGATCGGGACGCGCGTATAAATATGCTGCACCGGGACCACCGCAGAGCCATTTGATGGAGCCGCCGGTGACAAAATCGACATTCAGTTTTTGAACATCGACTGGAACGGTTCCCACAGACTGATATGTATCCAGAATCACGTATGCGTCATTCTCATGGGCTTTTTCGATAATTGTTTCCACATCCTGAATGTACGCGCTTTTGAACAGCACGTGTGAAATGGGAACGAGTATCGTGTGCTCGTCAATGGCTTCCAGCATTTTTTCGATGGGAACCGCAATTCCGTCATCGGAATGAACGACTTCGATGATCGCACCGTCGGCAATTCTGGATTGATAAAGATAACGGATCGACGGGAAGTTCATATCGCTGTACACGATTTTATTTTTATTTTTCTTGAATTCAAAACAGGAGAGCGCTATTGCCTCGGCGATGGTCACATTCTGGTGCATGGAAACGGTATCTGATGGTGCGTTTATAATATCGCCCAGAATATTCCCGATATCGGCAATAAATTCCCACCAACCTTCGTGCCAGGCACGAATGCCGCGAGTAGACCAGATATCAGTATATGTATTCAGATTTTTCACAACAGAACGGGGCATCGCACCCAGCGAATTGTTGATTAAATAAACGGTCTTATCAAGGATCGGGAATTCATCCCGCCATTTTAAAAGATCATCCATTTCGTCTTTCCTTCTGATATGATTTTTGATGCATACCTCAAATTATGGAAAGGTGAAAATTCGTTGATGAATGCTGTGCGACCTAAAAATGAGATTTAGAAAATTTACTGGGATAATGATTCTCAACACCAGCCTGATTCTCGTGTCTTTTCGATTTTTCGGATTTTAAATACAATTCTGCTGCCATCGCCGCGCCAATGATTCCCGCATGATTCAGAAGTTTGGCAGGTATAATCGGTGCATTCGGCGTTAAATAATCGATATATTT
>WJJN01000387.1 GCA_014729735.1 Candidatus Zhuqueibacterota bacterium | reverse complement strand
TTGTCGAGAGTTGCGCAAATCCAGTCTTCCAACTCCTGATTATTCAGATATCCGCAAATCGATTGCCCGATCTCTCCTTCTTTATCAATATTCAGCAACCTGCAGGCGACTGAATTGATGAGGATCAGATGTGCATCCTGATCTGTGGCGATGAGCCCCTCGCCCATGCAATCGATAATCGTTTTCAGCCGGGACTGTTCGTCTGCAAGAGCCTGTAGATTTTGCTCCCGCTCCTTGCGTAAATCCCGTGCTTCTTTCAACAGCCGCGCCCGCTCGAGTCCTTTGCGAACCACTTTTCTCAGTTCTTCGGGAGTAAATGGTTTTGATACATAATCATAAGCTCCCTGCTGCAACGTCTCGACGGCAGATTCTATTGTTGCAAATCCGGTGATCACAATAACGATGACCTCTTTGTCGAATTCCTGAACAGCATTCAGCAATTCATTGCCGGTCATCTCTGGCATAATAAGGTCAAGTAAAACAAGATCGTAATTTTTTGTCTTGATTTTCTCAAGACCAATCTTGCCATTGATTGCCGTATCCACGCTCATGCCTTCCTGTTCCAATGTCTTTTGGCAGGCGAGACGGATTACGTCGTCGTCATCAATGACAAGAATCGAGGGTTTTTTCTCCATTTGAATAATTTCTTTAATTTCAATGAAAATTATGATACTCCGGAAAGGAGCATTTCCACTTTGGGAATCATATCCTCAATCTTCACCGGTTTTTCCAGATATGTCCAGTTCGGCAGCGTAGATTTAACCCTAACCATCAATTTATTATAATTTTTCAATTTTACTTTTGAAGTGAACAACAAAACAGGGTATTGAAAATAATCTCTGTTCGCCAAAAACTTCTCCATAAAATGCAATCCGTCGCTGCCGACTGGAATATCCATGTCAACCATCAACAAATCCGGCTGATCTTCATTCAACTTTTGGTACGCAATATCCGGATCATAACAAATATCGACCTTGAAGTTATGATTTTCCAGATTTAATTTATGAATTTCAATAAAATCATCATTTTCATCGATCATCAGGATCAGTCGCTGCTGTTTACCATTACGTTTATTTCGCGGCAGAAAAACACTGTCATTTCGAATTTGTTTGATCGCGCTCTCAACTGCTAATTTCAAATCATCGATCCCGAATGAATCCAGATGATAGTAAAATATCTTTTCCATCCGAACCTTTGCTTCCAATTCCTTGGAATTGGAATTCGTTTTGACGATAATTTTCGCCCGGGGATCGATTTCCCGTAATATTTGAATCGTTCGTTCGATGGGAACGCTCTCGATATCCGCATCAAGAACAATCACATCATACTTGTTGATTTGTGCCCTGTTAATGGCTGAACCAAGATCATGGTCAATGGCTGTATCATAGCCGGTTGCCTTCAAAAAGGTCAACACCTCGTCAATCTCTTGTTCATGACGTTTTATAATAAATAACGCGTGACCAGTGACTGGGCTGTTCATTTCATACCTATATTTTTTGTTAATATCCCGATAAATAGGTTGTAGTTGGACGCAAAAGGTGTGCCATTGGAAATCATGTCAAAAGCGCTGTGAATTAATTCACAGAAAAATAGGCAATTAGCGCATAACCAAAAAGATATTGTTATTCAACAATATACAAGAAAATGGGGTGAAAATACACAAATAAATCATAAATTGCATAATTATTTAATTATCAATGAATTATAGTTGGGGTAAAAATACACAGTGGGGTGATTATCCCCATATTTAAGTCGGATTGCAGAAAGTCGAAGCAAAGGACAGGAAGTTTTTTAGTGGTTTCGAAAATCTAAAAAAATTTAAAAAAGTGCTTGCATTTTAAAAACAAAGTTGTAAATTAAATTGTGAAAAAAATAACAGCGTTATATAAATCACAATAAAAAAGCAGGTGATTATGAAAACCATTTCTGAAAAGACAATTGAACGACTCATCATTTATCGGGGATTGCTGCTAAATCTGGTCTCTGATAAAGTAAAAAATATTTTTTCGCATCAACTGGCTACGATGACCGGCTTTACTTCTGCACAGATACGACGAGATATCATGTCAATCGGATATTCCGGTTCGCCGGTTCGAGGATATGATATTCAAAATTTGATTAAAAGCCTGGGAGAATTCATCGACGGTGAAGAAAAACAGCCTGTGGCTCTTGTTGGATTGGGACATGTGGGGCGGGCAGTTCTGGACTATTTAAAAGGAAGAAGACCAAAACTTGAAATCACAGCCAGTTTTGATGATGATCCCGCAAAGGTTGATCGCGTTTTTCAGGGATGTATGTGTTATCACGTCAATGATCTGGAAAAGATTATTGAGAAAGAGAACATAAAAGTGGGAATAATTGCAGTGCCGGCAGATGAAGCTCAATCCGTTGCAGAAAGAATGGCGAATGCCGGAATTAAAGGTATCCTGAATTATGCGCCGGTAAAATTAAATATCCCGTCCGGCATTTATGTGGAAAATCGTGATATGACACTGGCAGTGGAAAAAGTGGCTTATTTTGCACGCACAGCAAGTGAATAGCAACAGGCGAACCTTGCGAAGGTTTGAAACCTTCACAGGCGAATAACCGAAATACGAGGAAGTTCCAATGAATAATACAGTTGAATCGATCTTAAAAAAGCACCCGAATGCAAAACGGGATTCGCTGATCCCGATTTTACAGGAGGTTCAGGAATCTGAAGGATATATTTCCCGGCAATCCATTGCAGCGATCGGGCAGCACCTGGGATTACCATCAAGTAAAATTTACGGTGTGGCAACGTTTTATAATCAGTTTCGTTTCGACCCCATCGGTAAATATCATATTCAGGTGTGCCGCGGAACTGCCTGTCATGTGAAAGGCTCGGCAAAAGTGCTTGATTCCCTGAAGCGTGAATTAAAAATCGAATCGGGTTCCACTACCCGGGATGGCAATTTCAGCCTTGAGGTAGTTGCCTGTATTGGCGCGTGCGGATTAGCACCGGTCATTTCGATTAATGGTGAATTTTATGCCGGAGTTACTGCTGACAAAGTCAAGAAAATTCTTCGAACGTATCGAAAAGAGGTCGCTGTACATGAATAAAATTAACGACATAAAATGCTGCGATGCAAACATGAACGAAGCGTCGAATCTATGTCCGGAATTGCTGAAAAGTTTAAATGAAAATACTCCGTTTTATCGTTCGGGTGACGATTGTAATGAAAAAAACCAGAAAGTGTTTGCAGCGTTTCGCCGGGAAAGCGTGGAAAAGCCTGTGATCTTTATCGGTACCGGAACATGTGGTCTGGGCGCAGGCGCCGCGAAAACGTTGAATCGAATTCAATTATATGTAAAAGAAAGAGAAATCGATGCTGAAATCATCGAAGTCGGGTGCATCGGACTGTGCGTTGAAGAACCTGTTGTAGATGTGCAGTTACCGCAGCGGACACGTATTTCGTTCAAACAAATCACCGAAGATAAGGTCGATGATTTATTAGACGGAATTTTCAACAACAGGGTACTGAAAGAGCATGTTAT
>WJJN01000386.1 GCA_014729735.1 Candidatus Zhuqueibacterota bacterium | reverse complement strand
TTTCGACATGATGATAAAATCGGTGATAGCCGGCGAATAAACAGCGCCACCGGCACAGGGTCCGAAAATTGCCGAAATTTGCGGCACGACTCCCGACGCCATCACATTCCGCAGGAAAATATCCGCATACCCTGCCAGAGAGAGCACGCCTTCCTGGATCCGTGCGCCGCCGCTGTCGTTCAAGCCGATGATTGGCGCGCCGTTCCGTGTCGCCATGTCCATGACCTTGCAGATTTTTTTAGCAAACGTCTCTGAAAGCGATCCGCCGAATACGGTAAAATCCTGAGAAAACACATACACCAGCCTGCCGTCGACCGTTCCATAGCCGGTAATCACACCATCCGAAAGATATTTCTGATGCTCCAGTCCAAAATCACTGCAGCGGTGGGTGACGAACATATCGAATTCCTCGAAACTGCCATCGTCGAGCAAATAATCGATCCGTTCCCGCGCCGTCATCTTGCCGCGATCATGCTGCCGCTGGATGCGCTTTTCGCCACCCCCTAATTTTGCCTGATTTCGTTTATCCTGAAGCTCCTTTAGCTTTTCTTCTATTGGGTCCATGTAAATACCTCTATCATAAATATATATATTGAAGTACGAACTGTCATTCTGAGGAGCGAAGCGACGAAGAATCTCATACCACTAATCGTTTTTATCGCTCTGCAGACTAGAATATTTCACCCGTCCATTTAAGCGGAATGACATCATAATTAAATCCTAATGCTCACAAAGCTCCGTCAGTACACCGAAAGTCGATTTCGGATGCAGAAACGCGATCTTGTGTCCCCCGGCGCCAGTCCGCGGTTCCCGGTCGATCAGCCGCACTTCCTTTTCTTCGATACTCTTTAAATTGGATTCCAGATCCTCCACCAGATATGCAATGTGATGCACTCCCTCCCCGTTTTTCTCTAAAAATTTCGCGACCGGGCTGTCATCCGTCGTGGGCTGCAATAATTCGATCCGAACCTCGCCCACCGGGAACATAGCCACATTTACTTTTTGATCCGGGACTTCTTCCGTGCCCTCGCATTTCAATCCGAAAACCTCACTGTATAACTTCACCTGCTGCTCCAGATCGCGAACAGCAATTCCAATATGATCGATTCGTTTTATCATTTTTTCCTCATTTCTCAGTCAAACAACCTAAACTGATATTCAATCCTTATGATGCAAAAATGTTCCAGCAATTGATTAGTGTATCAACGAAAACTCAAAAAGTTGTCATTCTGAGGAGCGGGAGCGACGAAGAATCTCATACCAATAAGCGTGCTTCTTTCTTAAATTTCGTGGTATGATCCGCCAAAAAGAAGGCGGATTCATGCGCCAAAAAGACGGCGCATTCAGAATGACATTATCGCCGTTTTCGTTCAAATACTAATTTAATTATTAGCCTGCTTTTTTACAAATTCAATAACCTCTTTTACCGAAGCGCCCGGCGTAAATACTTCCCGGATACCGATCTCTTTCAACCCCGGAATGTCTTCATCCGGAATAACGCCACCGGCGATCACGATCACGTCGTCCATCTGCTGCGCTTTTAGCAGCTCCACAATTTTTGGCAATAAATGATTGTGCGCGCCGGACAGAATGCTCAGCCCCAGAACATGTGCGTCTTCCTGCATTACCGTATTCACAATGGATGACGGCATCTGACGAATGCCCGTGTAAATCACTTCCATTCCTGCATCCCGCAATGCCTGCGCAATCACCTTCGCTCCGCGGTCATGACCATCCAGTCCCGGTTTTGCAATTACCACACGAATTTTCTGTTTCATTTGATACTCTCTGTAAATATTTTCTAATTTATTTGAAAACACACTTTTTTTGATGTCATTCCTGCGAATGCAGGAATCCCCTGACGTTTTAATAATTAATGTCTGAACGAAAACTCAAAAAATTGTCATTCTGAGGATCCCGCTTGGCGGGAGACGAAGAATCCCATACCACTAAGCGTCTGTCTTTACTAAATTTCGTGATATGAGATTCTTCATACGCCAAAAAGACGGCGCATTCAGAATGACATTATCGCCGTTTTCGTTCAGATACTAATTAGGAGATTCCGGGACAAGCCCGGAATGACATTTTATAAAGAAATCAGACTTATGATGCAACTACAGGGGATGTACGAGCTGCGTTCGTCTACAACGTCACCGATTCCTTATACTCACCAAATTCCTCCCGCAGCACGCCACAAATCTCGCCGAGCGTGGCATATACTTTCACCGCCTCCAAAATTGCAGGCATCAGATTATCCGTGCTGCGCGCAGTATCTTTCAATACATCCAATTTTTTTTGAACAGCATCATTATTTCGTTTTGATTTAAGCTCGGTCAATCGCCTGATCTGATTTTCCTGAACCGCGTAATCGATTTTCAGAAGATCCGGTTTCTGCTCCGACTGCGTTTTGAACTTATTCA
The DNA here is from genome assembly GCA_014729735.1 of Candidatus Zhuqueibacterota bacterium. GTDB lineage: Bacteria > Zhuqueibacterota > Zhuqueibacteria > Thermofontimicrobiales > Thiofontviventaceae > Mariaggregatimicrobium. The sequence goes on along the minus strand of WJJN01000386.1, from coordinate 1,083 downwards.
AGCCGACGATAATGCGCTCCTGATTTTCGATCTCCATCATGTAGCGATAGGAAGATTTCTGGATATCCTGTTGAATGAAGCCCCGTTCGATAACATTCACGACGCCACCCTGCGAATCGATCTTTTCGATCAGCTCCCGTGCCTTATTTTCGATATCATTCGTCTTGCTTTCGATGTAATACGACCCAGCCAGCGGATCGATGGTTTCGGCGACGCCCGATTCGTGCGCCACGATCTGCTGTGTGCGCAATGCAATCCCAACGCTCTGTTCCGTTGGCAGCGCCAGCGCCTCGTCGTAGCTGTTCGTATGCAGACTTTGCGTTCCACCCAGAACTGCGGCTAAAGTCTGAATCGTCACCCGGGCGATGTTGTTCATCGGCTGCTGCGCTGTTAATGTCGAGCCGCCGGTCTGTGTATGGAAACGCAGCATCATGGATTTGGGATTCTGCGCGTGGAAGCGGTTCTTCATGATGTCATGCCACAGCCGCCGGGCTGCCCGGAATTTAGCGACTTCTTCCAGCAAATCATTGTGTGAATTAAAGAAGAACGATAAACGCCTGGCAAATCCATCGACTTCCAGACCGGCATCGATAGCTGCCTGCACATAAGCGATGCCGTTGGCGATCGTGAATCCGATCTCCTGCGCCGCTGTGGAGCCAGCCTCGCGAATGTGATAGCCGGAAATCGAGATCGTGTTCCAGCGCGGAACTTGTGCGGAGCAAAATCCGAAAATATCGGTAATCAGCCGCATCGATGGTTTCGGCGGGAAAATATATGTGCCGCGGGCGACATATTCCTTTAAAATATCATTCTGGATCGTGCCCGACACTTTATTCGCCGGAACGCCCTGTTTTTCTGCGACTGCCAGATACATCGCCAGCAGCACGGACGCCGGCGCATTGATCGTCATCGATGTGGATACTCTATCCAGCGGAATGCCGTCGAACAGCGTTTCCATATCCGCCAGGCTATCGATGGCAACGCCGACCTTACCCACTTCGCCGTAGCTCATTTCATGATCCGAATCATATCCGATTTGCGTTGCCAGGTCGAATGCGACCGAAAGTCCGGTCTGCCCCTGCT
>WJJN01000385.1 GCA_014729735.1 Candidatus Zhuqueibacterota bacterium | reverse complement strand
TCTTTTGCTAGCAAATTATCAACCCACCCCGAAAGATAGACGATTCCCTTTTTAGTTTCCACATCGATCATATTTGCGAAAACAGCATCGTCATTCTGGAATCGGCTTTCGATGGCATTCGTTATATCTTTGTCTTTGATCTCTGTATCTTCAGCAATGACAATTCCTCCCAACCAGCCAGTGACTAAAAGAACAAGCATCGAAATGAACACTGTTTGGATTGTTGGTGCTTTTTCGAGAATCCCTTTTGTTAAAACACGCATGAATTTTCCTCCATATTTTGTTAAATTCATTTGATTAAAATCTATTCCCAATAGACGGGACGTCCGTAGTAGTCATAAAGACGAACTTCATAATCACGATTCACCGGAACCGATGGATCAAATTCCGGGCTATTTTCAATTTGTTCGCGGGAAAGATCCACAATAACTTCTGATTCTGCCCAATCGACTTTCCTCACCCATTGGGGTGAAATCAGAACCTTTTTCCCGCCGGGCAGCCAGTGCAGCCACTTGCGCGTATCGATAATAAGATAACGTATTATCCATGTATTGTCTTCGATTATAAAATCATCCACATGTCCGATTTCACCATCTTTAGCATGAATTTGATATTGAAATACTTCCTCTGTACTGCGCAGATGGCGATCACTTTCCTTTTCTCCGGTCGTTTCTTTTACTTCACGTTCTGCTACCGCTTCGCCGGAAATTGGTAATGCTCCGGGAGTTTCGTTTCCGACACCTGCCCAATATGTGGGCCACCCATAATACCGAACCAACTCCGCTTCTTTCTGCCGTGACACCGGTTTTGCTTCGTCAATTTCCGGGCTTTCTTTAACCTGATCTGTTGTCAAATCAACCGGTAACTTATCATTAAACCAATCCGGCTCTTGCAGTACAAACGGAGAAATCAACACAAGTCGACCCGGCAGCCATTTTCTCGTATCGGCAATGATGTAGCGGATTGTCCAGTATTGATCATCAAAATAAAAATCCCTGACTTTTCCCAATTCGCCATCAGTGGCGTGGATACGATAATTATTTAGTTTTTCAAGACTGCGTAACATGATTTACTCCTCCCTTAGGATCGATATTCTTTATGACCGGAATTCCGAAATAGCATCATTTACTGAATTGCTGAATTCGTTCCAGCTTTTTTCAAAACCACTTTTCAATTTGGTCCAGGCTTCATCACTCGAATTTCTCATTTCTTTCAATCTTTCGTTCAATTCGTCTCTTCGCTTCCGAAGTTCATCAATTTGGGTTTGATAACGTGATTTTGTATCCGCCTTCGCATTGTGCAACTCTGCTTCGAGTTTATCAAGCTCGGAATTCCATTTTTTTAATTGAGCACTAAATTTTTCGATATATACTTCTCTGTCTTTCATAATAACTTTTCACTCCTCTTCTGTTAATTCGTTAACTATAATCACCTCCTATTTTTGCAACTAATATGCCAGTCAATGTATTATCTGTTCTAATAAACTGTTTTTAATAATATTACCCACGATGTATATCTCATTTCAAAATGAGATATTCAGATTAATTTTTGATGCTTGTGAACAAAAGGTACATTCACCATGTTTTTAAAAAGTTATCATGAAGAACCTGCACAATTAGGCGATTTTTTCTAAATTAAGCGTGTCCAAAATGAATAATCCACCAAAAGTCTTTAAACTCCGCCTGGAATGGTTATTGAATTGTTATTGCATATTCTCTTTTTTTTTATTATGTTATATAATGATTACGAAATTTATAATTTAAAGTAATCCATAATCCATTTAGATTAATCTTACTGTGGATAAATTTTGTAAAATAATTAACAGATTTTTCATCTGCGAAAAGCTATATTTGATACCTGAAAGACATAAAAATAATCGTATTCCAAATATATATTATGAAGATTGAACTGATCGTAGATGAAAACTGTATTTCATTAAACATGTTCCTTGATATGATAAACCGGCTATCTCGTGAATTTTCAGATGAAGATTTCACAGTCACGATTTTCAACAATGATCGGCATCGGTTAAATGAGTTGGATATTAAACTATTACCTGCCTGGTTTATCGATGGTGAATTGATTCACATCAGACCGGATGATTACAGAACTTTGAAAAATAAAATTACCGAAAAACTATGACAACAAAAAATTCAAATGAATAAAAATACTGGCTGAATATATATTAGTCTGGAGTAGTTATGAAAATTTTCAAATTAGCGCTCATCATAATATTTTTACTCTCTCTCTACCTCAACCTCTTTTCCAGCAATTTTGATCATTCTGTTTACGACGAAATCTTAAAAAAACATGTTGAAAATGGATTAGTCGATTATAAAGCTCTTAAAACAAACGATGCAGCTTTAGATAAATATCTAAAGCAACTCAAACAGATCAATTCGAATGAATTCGAAAATTGGTCGAAAGATGAGAAACTCGCTTTATGGATTAATGCTTATAATGCGATCACAATCGAAGGAATTTTGCGGAGTTATCCTATTGAATACGGTGGGATTCTGGATAGGATTCGATTTCCGAAAAAC
>WJJN01000384.1 GCA_014729735.1 Candidatus Zhuqueibacterota bacterium | reverse complement strand
GAATTTTTATATTGAACTTTCTAAATATCAGGGCCCATAGCTCAGTTGGTAGAGCAGCGGACTCATAATCCGTTAGTCGTAGGTTCGAGTCCTACTGGGCCCACAAATAAAAACAAGATGTTAAGCCCGCTTTTTAGCGGGTTTTTCTTATTTCATTGCGACCATTTTCTCTGCGGTGGCAAATAGGTGGCAAACTGTAAATTTTCCCGTGAGATTATTTATCTGTCTCCGCTTGTGAGACGATGCTAAATGAGCATACCTTTGTACCATCTTCAAATCAGCATGACCTAAAATTTCTTTTAGTGCCAATAGATCTCCGCCATTCATGATATAATGAGATGCAAAAGTATGTCTCAAATCGTGGAAGCGAAAATCCTCGATTCCTGCACGTTTCATCGCAGTTTCAAATGGCTTGCTCACTGTCGTATATCGGTTTCCACGGCTGCTAAGAAATACATATTGAGAACCATTGTTTTTGAGACTTGTGAGTAAATCGACCATATCATCATTGAGAGGAACAAAGCGTTTTTTATTATTCTTTGTCTCCGCAATTTCCACGTATGGCTCGATAACTTTTTTGATATGAACATTCTCCCATCTTAAGGAAAGAATCTCCCCGAGTCGCATTCCAGTGTTCAATGCTGTTATTACAATGGGTTTTATATGAATGTTCGAACATTCGATCAAACGCTGCGCTTCATCCTCAGTCAGGAATCGGGTTCGCCCAGGTGGTTCCTCTAACATGTCAACATCCATGACAGGATTCTTTTTTGCTTCTCCCCACCTGATTGCCAGATTGTACATCTTTTTCATACAAGCTAACTCACGGTTTATCGTGGCATTTGAAACGCCTTCCTTCAAACGATTCCCGATATAGTCCTCAATATCGGATGCTTTGATCGACATCAGGAACTCACCCTTGAAAAATTTTAGTAGCGTCCTGACTGAAAGATCATCTCGTTTGTGACTCCGCAGGTGCTGACGTCTTTTGAGATATACCTCGGCAAATTTTTCGATCTTCGGATTGCCGACTTTGTTAACAAGACCAAAATCTCCGTTCAGCACTTCGCTACGTTTTTTCTCAAGTGCTCTTAGTGCCTGGGTTTTAGTTGCACCGCCAATTCCCCGAAACCGTACTCTCTCGTGCATAAAATCATAATACCAGGCAGTTGTCCCATCGTTTCTCTTTTTTGAATAAACTCCCATTTATGCTTCTCCTTCGATTTTAAAGAGAAGCCAAAACGTTCTACACCAGGAGAATATAGAACTTTTCACCAATAATGCAACAAAAAAATAGTCCAACACCAAAATTCAATCTCCTAATTCCGTCGATCTCTTTTGAGCCGTTCTACAAATTCATTGAGCTCTAAAATATCAAACAGACGCCTGCCGTCGATCCTGACGCTGGGAATTTTGCCAGCATCCACCCACTGATAAAGTTTAGCCCGACTGATTGATAAATATTCTGCGGCTGTTTTAACGTCCAGCAATCGTTTATTAAATCTTTCCATCTTATCAATACCAAAAATGTTTCATAAGTTGTTACTTGATCCGTTGTTGTGATGATAAATCATATTATTACATTTCAAATCAACCACACATTTCAAATCTCATCCGCCTTCTTCTTTGCCTGCTCCTGAGCAGTCTCTAAATTGCCCCTTTTCTGCAGCCAGGCATCTATTTCGGCTCTTACAAATATCAGGTTACGACCACCAGGTCGCTTGTGAAACGGAATCTCTTTTTTCCGGGTGTGCTGATAAAGAGTATTTTTTTCAATATTCAAATAATCAGCCACCTCATCCGGCGTCATGTGCTCCTTGTTTTCTGACCGAAAAGATTTCATAATCGCCAGCATCTCACCAAGAATACGAACCGCTTCCTTTTCCATTAGAACCTCCTGTTCAATTATTACAATTAACATTTATCATCATTATATAATTACTTACTATTATCGTCAATGTAGTACCATTTGTTCTGCGAACAATGTTTAATTCTTTTTCGACATATCCTTTGCCATTTCATACACCACCTCATCCCAGGACATCGAAGATCCGCACAGCTTTTCCTTAACCAATCCATGAATATTATCCGGGCACTGCACATTCGGTGATTTCCCGATCAGGCCCCGAATTATGCTCTGAATTTCAACCATCTTATATTGCCGCAGAAATGCATCCTGAAGCACATTCTCAGCAGGCACAAATTTTTCGACACCATGTTCCACAAGCTTCTTTTCGATGAAATCAACAAACTGCCGGGACGTCATTGCATTCAATTCAATCCGTCGCCCGTACCAGCTATCGTTCACATTTTTACCCTGCACCAGAAAATTTGCTTCTTCTTCTGTAGCACCATTTTTCATGATATTTACTCTGGGATCCTTATTCGATTTGTACTTTACTTTTTCACTTTCCAGATCCATCTCCAAAGCATCCGATAACCGCAATCCCATATCGATCACATTTGGTTCAACATCGAATTTAAACCTATGCGTATTCGACCGCAGCGTATTCAAAATTGAAAATCCTGCTTTGTCGAAATCATGAAGCACGAAAATAGTAACACCTTTCTTTGTCAATTCCTGAACTAATTTTCGGGATGCTGTAGTACTCATTCCCTTTGTGCTCATTAGTGTAATGTCATATATAATTTGAAGGCTCGCTTCACGTAACAATTCCCAAAAACCTTCTTTTTCTACAAAAAGCACATATCGATATCGATTATCCGGTCCGCAGGTAGGCAATTTTCGGCTTAATCCATCGAGTGTTATTTCTCGACTAATATAATTATGCCATTCATTGATATAATTTCGTACTGCCAGCGTGCCGATTCCAATTTTTTTTCTTGAATGCGGTTCGATTAAATTTCCCCGGGCATCATATACTACATCCCAATTTTCTGTTAAATTCGGATTCCGCTCTATAAACTCTGTTAATATTGTCTGTGTAAAATATGAAGAATTTTTCCAGATTTTTCCTGAGATTTCCTGTACCAGTGGTCTTGTCGCATACATGAGCTGCCTTGCATTTGCCGGAAGCTTATTTCCATCGCTTACTTTCATGTATGCTTGTTCCATGACTTCGAATGCCGCTGCTTTCATGCTCACTTTATCTCTTTTTTTCTTTTTTAATCTGTTCATTTCTTCACGATCAATTCGCTTTTCCTCACGCCGCCTTTTTTTCTTAAACCTCGCCCAATCCTTACAAATCAACCGTACGCATTTTTCAAAAGCCTCTTCAATTTCATCCGGCAGCGAAATATTCGATTTCCCTCGATCCGTAAAAGTTACGCCCGGGTAAACCAGATGAAGAATCAAACACGTTGGATCGTAATACTCAATGTAATTATCATCAAGCATATTTTCATAAAAACTGTTATTC
>WJJN01000383.1 GCA_014729735.1 Candidatus Zhuqueibacterota bacterium | reverse complement strand
GTGCATTGCATCAAGAGGATGTCCACGAACCCTGAAAAAATGTCATTCTGAGGAGCGGAGCGACGAAGAATCTTATACCACTAAGCGTCTGTCTTTATTGATTTTCGTGGTGTGAGATTACGGCTATCCCGTTTGGTCAGAAAAGCCCTGAAGCAGCCAAATTTGAAGTCCCCCTTTGAAGGGGGATTTAGGGGGATGTTATTATAAGTAATTGAAATTACGTGACATCCCCCCTGTCCCCCCTTCAAAGGGGGGAACTAAAAATTCAAATAATCGCTAAATTTGATATTGCTGAGTTAAGGGGATAAGCGTAGTGTGAGATTCTTCACTCTCCGTCAGCTGACGGATCGTTCAGAATGACATTTATCTCTAGTTTGGCAGTTCGTGGACAGGCTCTAAAGGCAATGCACTCCGGAGTGAAATCTCTTTATGGATTTCACGAAAACTAAATAAAAACAATAAGTACGCAAAATGAAAACACATCTCAAACTTTTCCTGGCGGCAACAATCGTTCTAATGTTTATTGTATTATCATGCGATCAAAATCCGTTTCATCCGGATAAAAAATCGACGCCATTAAGCAATCAACCGCCGGAGACCTTTCTGTTTCTGTTTACGAATCAGACAGAAGATTCCACGGGCGAGACAATCGATCCCGGAATCGATACAACCGCCAGCAAACAAGTGCTTCACTGGTGGGGTGACGATAGCGACGGAGAGGTCATCGGCTATTATATTCAATGGGATTATGATCCGGAACCTGTATGGACTAACGCAGAATACGATACTTTTTACGTTCCTATCCGCACGAATTTCGATAAATTTACATTCAGTGTGTGGGCTGTTGATAACGACAGTGTAATGGATCCAACACCAGCTATACAAACATTTCCGGTGTTCAATTCTACGCCGGAAATCGAATTTAAATTGCGTAGCAATCCATCCGCGCCTCCCGGCGAACCTGACGTTACTGCGTATACTTTTCCCACCCGGACATTTATCTGGGACGTTAGCGATCCTGATGGCGTGGAAACCGTGACCGCTATTTATTACGCAGTCGACGACACAACAGAGTGGATGTCGCTTCCGGGAAATGAACGCAGCATTACTTTGACCGGCTTATCCCCCGGAGAACATCGCTTTTTTGCAAAAGCGGTGGATGTTGCCGGCGCTTCGAGTAGTGTTATATCGTTTCCTGACCCTGAAGATGAAGAAACGCCGAACACCTGGATTGTAAAACCAATTCAGGGGGATGTTCTTCTGGTGAATGATTTTGCGCAGGATCAAAAAAATTATGAGGTCCAGGGCTTTTACGAAGAACTCCTGAAAAACATTGTCGGCGAAAACGGCTACAGCGTGTGGGAAATCGGCACATCTTATGCAAACAATCCCCAGAATAGTTTGCCGTATGCCACAGCAGACATTAAAGCCAATCTGAACTATTTCAAAAACGTGATCTGGTTCGCGCATCTGGGACGCCCGAATATTTCACAGGCAGGTTTGAGCTTGACGCAATATATTGCCAACGGCGGAAATGTTTTCATCACAAACGGCAATGAAGAAATTCCCGATACCTCCTGGACGTTCACGGATATCGACTCCGTATTCCGCCTGAATCCCGGCGGTCGGCTGTTTTCCGGCGTGAATGTGCTCGCATCGTTCACTGGTGCTCCTGAAGATTCGTTGCTGAATATGCAATTAGGAAAACTTATCGGGAATCGCGTTTCCGCACTCATTCCGGGTTCTGATGCAGAAATTGTCTACAGGATGGAACCGGATTCCACCGCAGCAGTTGCTGTGCCTTATGAAGGATCACCCGTTGTCGGTGTTCGGTATCGCGTCGGCGCCGGACAATCGATTTATTTTTCATTACCATTTCACTACTGCAATGGATTTGAAAATGCACAGGAAATATTGGAATATATCTTAAACGAGTTTGAATAATGAAAAGACTATTTACATCATTTATTATACTGATGGCGCTTTGCCCTCTGCTGTTTAGTCAGAGTCAATCAAAAGGACGTATCAGGGGTGTCGTAATTGATAAAGTCTCGAAGGATCCGCTGCCGGGAGTCAATATCGTGATCAAAGGTACGTACATGGGTGCAGCAGCGGACTTGAACGGGAATTATGACATCAATAATATCAGCCCCGGTCAATACGATCTCGAAGCATCCATGATCGGCTACAAGATAAAATTGAAAACAGGCATTAAAGTGCTTCCGGCGCAGACGATAACAGTGAATTTCGAGATGGAAGAATCCGTTCTGGCATTCGGGCAGGAAATTGTCGTTGTCGGGCAGAAACCGCTACTGGAAGTCGATCTCACGGCTTCGGAAGAGCACTTTTCTTCATCGGACATCGAAAACAAGATCGTGGAAAATGTGGACGATATTATCACGCAGCAGGCAGGCGTGGTAAAAACGGATAATGAAATCCACATTCGCGGCGGTCGTGCCGACGAGAGTCTGTACATTGTGGACGGTATTTCCATCAAAGATCCGCTTTCCGGGTACGGAAATACGCTTTATATAAACTCCGATGCGATCAAAGAGCTGAAAGTGATCACCGGCGGATTTAATGCCGAATACGGGCAGGCGATGTCCGGCGTCATCGATGTGGTCACGAAAGAAGGAAGCGACCGCTACACCGGCGGACTGACTTTCAAAACCGATGAATTTGGGACAGGCAAATGGATTGACGACTACAACACGCAGATCGTTGAATTTAATTTCGGCGGTCCGGAGCCACTGACTTCGAAATTCATGCCGTCTTTGGGAATAGATCTACCCGGTCAGTTGACATTCTTCCTTTCCGGTTACGGCAATATTTCCGATTCCTATCTTCCCACTGCGAACGAGCTTTATCCCAGCCGCTCCGAGCTCGATGTTTTCGCTCCGCGGCAGGAAAACAACTGGCATGCACTGGGAAAGCTTGCCTGGCGCATCAACCCGAATCAAAAATTGACGGTTTCTTATGACCGTTCTTTGAATATCAATCAAGGGTATTTCAGAAGATACCTGATTTCCAATGAATTTTATCCATATCAATTCAGCCAGAATCTGGAGAACTACCCTACTTTTACGTCGGAATCGATTCTGAGCAATGTTATCTGGATGCATACGCTTTCCTCCAAGACATTTTACGAGATCACCGCTGCCAACTTTTTCACTTCAACGCATAGTGCCGTAAAGAACAAGCACTGGACCGAATACGAAGAACGGCTCGATCTGGAGCCGATCAATTATTTTCCCGGTGCTGGTGGAAATTTGATCATACGCCGTGGCGACGGATTCTATGATCACGGCGATTATGGACAGTGGTACGATTACCACAGCGATACGTATTCATTAAAGGGTGAGATCACCAGTCAGGTGACACAAAAGCATCAAATAAAAAGCGGCTTTGAAGCGAAGTACACCGGAATGCAGGTCGTCGATATTATTGATCCCTGGGTGCAGACCGAAAGCGGTTACGGCAGAAGCTACGATATTTATAAAGTCTACTCCACTGCCGGATCTTTCTATCTGCAGGATCAAATTAAATACGATGGCATGATTGTGAATATCGGGATGCGATACGATTACTGGTTCCCGGGTAAATTTGTACAGGACGCAATCAACGATCCCGAAACAATCATCATTTCGGATGCGGCGCGGGAAAAATTCAAGAACGATACATTCGAGCTTTTCGGATACCGCGGCAAGGGACATCTGAGCCCCCGCATCGGTATTTCACATCCGGTGACCGACCAGGATGTACTTTACTTTCACTACGGTCATTTTTCGCAACGTCCGAAAGGACAATATGTTTATGCGAAATTAAAATCCACCTCGCCGGCGACATATCAGCTTTTCGGAAATCCGAATCTCGATCCGACCACCACAGTCGCTTATGAATTGGGCGTGAAGCACAAATTCAATGAAAATCTGGTTGCCGAATTCAAGGCATATTATAAAGATCAGTTCGATTATCCCACGTCGGAGCGAATCAGTCTGGAAAATCCACGGCTGGGGAATATCAGCTATCTGATGTATTTGAACATGGATTATGCCCGCTCCAAGGGTATTGAAATCCGAGTAAAGCAACGCTATGCCAAATATCTCACTGGTATGTTGAATTTCACGTACGCCGTCAGCAAGGGCAAAAGCTCCACACCGAATGACAACCTGCTGGTGGAGGCAGGCAGGCTGGATGAGAAGCCGCTTAAGGAAAATTTCCTGAGCTGGGATAAACCGATTCGGCTGACGCTGGATCTGAATTTCCATGTCGATGACAATGAGTCGTTTCCTGTATTCGGCTGGCAAATTCCCGATAAATGGGGAATCAGCAGCCATTGGGAGATCGAGTCTGGAAAACGGTACACACCGCTGATCGATCTCGAAAAAGAGATTTACGATGATGCGAATCCATATTCGGAAATGGCATCCTATTGGCACCAACTGGATTTTCGCATTTATAAATATTTCCTGGTCGGAGGGCTGGATGTTTCATTTCTGCTGGAAGTCGAAAATGCATTTGATGCGAAAATTCCGCAAATCATAAATCCGTACACTGGACGCGAATACCGTCCGGGGGATGTTCTCATGAACCGATACACCAGGGATATAAACCCGCTTCCGAATCCGATTAACGATCCGTCGAAATATCGCTGGCCCCGAACTGTGCGATTCGGAATGTCGGTTAAATTTTAAATACGAAATAACACCAATAAATTGTGATGTAAGATGAAAAAAACAGTCTATCTATTATTAATTACAACATGTTTGATCGCTCCACTCACAGCATTTTCCCAAAATCTGTTTCCATTACTGGGCGGTCAGCGAATCGGAACCGCAGCAGCTACGTTTCTGAAAATCGATGTCGGTGCGGAAGCCACCGCCATGGCTGGCGCATCCGTGGCAATGGCGAGCGATGCCACCACGCTGTACTGGAATCCCGCTGCAGCCGCGCAACTGCCGGGGAATTATCTGACACTGAGCCATATCGAATGGCCCGTGGATATTCAATACGAATATCTGGGATATGTTCATCATATCCCGAAACTCGGGACCATCGGGATTTCCATGGGCATGCTGCACATGGCGGATATGGAGGTTACGACTGAATATCATCCCACCGGAACAGGTGAATATTTTCGCTATAATGACACCTTTGCTGCGCTGACCTATGCACTGAAAATGACGAACCGATTTTCCTTCGGAGCCTCGGTTAAATATGTGGAGGAATATCTCGCCGGTCTGCGCATGGGCGGCTGGATGATCGATCTCGGAACGTTTTACTGGACCGGTTTTAAATCCCTGCGCTTTGCCGTGAGCCTGGTCAATTTCGGACCGGATTTAAAGCCGGGTGGATCGTACATGAACCGAACGCGTGAAGGCGGCTTAACTGAGGAAAAATACGAAGCATTTTCGCCGCCCACCACGTTCCGCGTCGGCGCGGCAATGGATGCTTATTCGACGGAACGCTACACCATTACAACGTCGTTCCAGATCAATCATCCTGTGGATAATGCGGAAAATGCCGTGCTGGGACTGGATGTTGGATTGTTGAGTATGCTGCACCTGCGCGCCGGGTACCGCATTAATTATGACGATGAGAAATTCACACTGGGCGCGGGATTTGATTATAATGTCATCGGTACCGATGTCGTACTCGATTACGCGTTCAAAGATTTCGACCATTTAAGCTCGACGCATCAATTTACATTAGGATTTCAATTTTAACAAAGGAAGAAAATTTTGAAACGAATTGCCATAACCGTGTCGCTTTTTTTAATTGTCATCATTCTCGGAAACTGCGGTGATAAAATGCCGCTGCCGTCAGTAACCGCGAATCCCGAATCATTCGGAGCAAACGACACTTTATATAATAAAATCGCCACATGGAACAGCGCAGAACTGGGATATTTACCTACACAGCCTTTCACACCTGTGGATATCGCCATCGGAGAAGATGGTTTTATTTTTGTTGCCGATAGCGCCAATAACCGGATACTGACCCTATCCGAATCCGGAATGATCGTCGAACGGGAGAACCTGAATACCATCTATCCGGTCGAACACCCGGTCGGAGTGGCGATCGATGAGAAACTAAATCTGCTGATCGTAAATGGGACGAATAAAATATATGTCTGGAATCAATATCTAAACAACAGAGGCGTCGATTCCATCGTTGTCGATATTGTTGCAGACACCCAGTTTGTATTCTCCGCAGACGCTTCCAAAATTGATTCGATTATGGGAATCCATCTCCTTTACACAGATCCGGATCCGATGTCCAGCTTCCAGGGAATTGCTTTCGGACCAGCCGATGAAAACACCGTGTTTGTGACCGATAAGGGCAAAAACCGTATCCTGATGCTGCGCATGGAATATAGCGGCGGAGTCCTGCTCTCTGATCAAACGATTTTTCCTACTTTCAGCGGAAGTTATGAAAAAGACATCGCGACATTCGGTTCCGGAGCCGGAACTGTCGATGATCCCCGCGGCATTACCGTCGACGATAACGGGAATATTTATTTTGCGCAATTGGGCGGTAACTTTTTCGTGCAGAAACTGGAGCCTCGCAGTACCGGTTATGCATCGGTGTATACGCTGTACGAAGACCCAATCATGGATTTGAATCG
>WJJN01000047.1 GCA_014729735.1 Candidatus Zhuqueibacterota bacterium | reverse complement strand
TAGTCAGATAGGGATTCACGGATTTGACTTCATGATAAAGCCTGCCAACAAATTCGGTCAGTTTATCTGCACGCCAGCGAATCCAGCCCGGATCGGCATAATTGAGCGGCGGTTCTGCGCCGTCGTGTTCCGATTTATACAATGCCACGGTTGCCGAATCATAGCCGCAATTCAGCTCCGGGTAGCGAATGCGGTCAAAATCGATTCCGTCCACATCGTATCGCTTCGCCAGATCCAGGCAAAAGTCGATAATGAATTGCTGCGCTTTCTCGTTGCAGTGACTCAGCCAGTGGTATTTGATTCCGCCGTTACTGTAGAAGTTAACCGTTCCATTGCTTTTTTGGGCAAACCATTCCGGGTGGGCATCGAACAGATCATCATTGTCTTCATGACATGCGGCAAAACCAGCTTCGAACCAGGCTTCCACTTCAAGTCCGAAACGGTGTCCTTCGGCGATCATATCTGCCAGGACATCCCGTCCCTGTTCCAACCGCGGATCAGTGGAAATTCCGGTAATATCTTCGAAAACCGTGCTTCGGAAATAGGGATATCCGAACCGCCAGACATCCACATAGACCGTATTGAAATTATTTTCAGCCAGACTTTCCATGGTCTGTGCAATATCTTCTTTGGACGGGACATTACTTCCTGCCCACGCAAACCAGGTTCCCCGCAGCTCTTTTTCCTGTGCGAAACCCGGCACAGCTATTATGAATATAAAAGTGATAATGCAAAATCGTTTCATCAAAAACCTTTTCAAAAATAAATGGAGCGAAAATGTCTTTTTGCTCCGAAATAGCTCATTTAATCAAAATCATTTTCTTCGTGGCAACAGTCTCGTTCCCGGCGGTGAGTTTATAGAAATAAACACCGCTGCTTAAATTTTCACCGGAGAAAACCACGCGATGATTTCCCGCATCCTGTTTCTTATTCACCAGAGTCGCGACTTTTCGTCCGGTGATATCATACACATTCAAATTAACATTAACAGATTTTGAAAGCGCATATTGAATCGTCGTTTTCGGATTGAATGGATTCGGATAATTCTGATCGAGCACATATTCAGCAGGTACATTTGTCGTATTATCAACCGCCACTGAACTCGGCGTTCCTTTTACCTGGACGTATTTCGTATCAGTGGGGAACATGCCTTTTCCGAGACTATCTGCATAAAAATATTGTCCGAACGACACGCCATTTCCGATGGGATTCCCGTCAGGAAAGGCGCAAAGCACGTCACCCGAAGCATCTTTTTCCGCAACGTACGCCATGATGCCGATGCTCGTAAAACCGGCGCCGATTCCATCTGCATTCATAATTGCCGAAAGCTCCGCCAGTTTACGCTCACCTTCGGCTGCGTATGCCAGCGCGCCCTGGCTTGCCATATTGCCATCGAAGAGACCTTCTGCCCAGGCGGATCCGTTCCATTTATAGATCGATCCGATCAGATAATCTGCTTCCTGCCACGGCTCGACCATATAGACGACGTCAGCTTTGAACGGCAATTCCTGCACACCGCCAGCCTCTTCCGGCGGAGTCGTCGATCCGTTCCCGCCATCCGGGTCCAGATCAAAAGCAACGTACATCCGGTTTGTCTCAGTCGGATCGACGAGTGTATGACCGGTGATTCCAAAAAACAGCTTCCCCTCGGACCAGGTAAAATACATATCCCTGCCATTACTGGAGCCGACGTGATCGGTGGGGAAGAAATCATTATTGCCATCCACGCTGATCGTCAGGTCGCCTTCACGGGGAGTGCTTGCCTTTAAGAGAGAATCCAGACTGAGCGAAGAAACGCTGTTATATCCGAACAGCGACACCATGCAATGCCGTTTGGAATCATAATCCAGCGACGTGGATGCATTGAAATTTGTATTAAATGTATTTCCATTATATAAAAGCGGCAATGAATCGGAGTCCGCACCAAAATAATCGAACAGCACGGTTCCCAGCTCGTCTTCAAAATATTGCACGGAACGGATGGACATGGACCAGGCATTGGACACCGTAATAAGATTGTATTCGCCCAGGATCATATGCGTAATGCAGGAGGTTCCGCCCGGCGATGCCAGTGAATCAGGAATTACGGCGATCACAGTTCCGTCGGAGTTGATGAGCTGTGGCGGCGGAGAACCGTCATCCGCGCCATTGATCCATAATTTGCCGCCGGGAGAAACCGCGGAAATACCGTGACGGGCTGCACCAGGCTGGGGCAGAGCTATCAAGCCCTCCAATGTAGCAGTCGCACTGCCGTGGTCCTTGATAACTGCCAGCGTATTCTGTCCCTGTCCCGAAGAATAGATATATTTATTCGAGCCTTCACCGACTGCTGCGAAGGAATCGCCGAACCGTCCGTTTTCAAGTGCATCTTCAAAAATCAACTCCGGCATTGCATTTTCATCGGCATAACGGTAGACCTTAAATTTTGAGCCGGGACTGTATTGCGGCGCGGACAGATTACAGACGTAAATCGTTCCGTCATCTGCCACGGAAACCATATTGATTGGGTACGTGCCACCTTCGACTCCATCTGTATTCAGTTTGCCCAGAGAATCGCCGGATGCTGCATCCAGCACAATCACATCCACGCCCCGGTAGCGGGTGGCGACCAAAACATGATCGGTGCTTCGATTGTACGCCAAACTGCGGGTCACGTCATTTGCCGGATCGATCAAACTGTAATCTGTCCAATTCACCGGGTACTGCGCGAATAACGCGCTGGTCATTAAACTCAATACGAAAATTAGTAACATTTTTTTATTCATTTAGTGAACCTCCGTTTTCTGTATTTATGAAATGTTATTTCTCATCCGTAATGGGGGTGTATCAAAAGTCATTTTGGGGTGTCATTCCTGCGAATGCAGGAATCCCCTAACCTTATGATAATTGGGAGATTCCGGGACAAGCCCGGAATGACATTTTACAAAAAAATCAGACTTATGATACATCTCCGTGAAATCCATAAAGGGATTTCACTCCGGATTACTTTTTACTTTATAAATGCCCTGCCCCCACTCTATCAAAAATAAAATCTCACCCCCGCAGCCAGATTCAGTGATTGAAAACCGGAAACACCTTCCAGTTCAATAAGCGGCTGCATGGTCGGGAATAAATCTCCCAGAACGAATCGATAGTATGCACTGACATCCAGCACCAGAAAGTTGTTTAAAATGATTTCCGTACCCGCGCCCACTCGAAATCCCCAGTTCGTTTCTTCCTGCTTTCTCTCATTAATTTCCGGTACGAACGGCGTGACCGTCGAATCTGCCTGAACTTCTCCGCGCACTCCTTTCCAACTGTAAAGTCCTCCACTGAACTTCAGATACGGTTTGAGGAACGAGGTTTTCGTGATGGTATAGCGGGCATCGATCAGTAATCCATAGTGCTCCAGCGACAGCGCCAGTTTTCCGGCAGGATATCCTGATAAATTTTCCTCATCAAATTGACTGAACTCAAACACACCGCCAATGAACCATTTTTCATCATACTGCTGCCCAACTGAAACGATATAATTTGGCGCCGGTTTGAACCATTCGGACAGACTCCCGACGGGCATCGAATATGCAGATCCCAATGCCGCGCTCCACTGACCTGTATTTTGTGCAGAAAGCGTGGAGGTAAAAAAAAGTGCCATTATCAAACATAAAAAGATAAGTTTAATTCTCATTCGAATCACTCCGTGATTACTTCTCAATATTTAAAAGTCAGTCCGAATGCCACCATTACTTTTGATTTGATCGGAAACCAGCGGCGGGCATTTTCCGACAGTTTAATTCCCAGCAATTTTTCCCGGTGAAAATAATTGACATAATGCACGCCCAAATCCAGGTCAAGCGATTTGCTCAGATAGAATTTCGTTCCGATGAAGCTCGACGCGTAAAACTTGTGTCCTTTTTTTGTTGGTGCAAAATGCAGCAAATCGTATTCGAATTCATAATCGAATTTTCCAGTGGAAAGGCTATCTGTTTTAAACCGCTTGGTCCAGTGCTCCTGCATTTGCAATTCGCGGAAAAACAGGCTGAACCCGCCATCAACGCCGGCGTAAAGACTGAGCCGTTTCGTCAGCGGAAGGGAGTACTCAAATCCCAGAGATAATTTCAATTCCTGCAATCGCTGCGTGGGATCGAATACCGCCGAGTAGATGCTGTCCGTACTTGTGTAAACCAGCGTTTTGTTGATGATCTCCGGTTCCGCACCC
>WJJN01000382.1 GCA_014729735.1 Candidatus Zhuqueibacterota bacterium | reverse complement strand
TAAAACCCAAATATAAATGAAAAGCGCTGCGTATTATCGAACACGCCGAATTTCCCATACGCATAATCCAGTTTCAGTTGCATACCCGACAATTTATAATTCAACCCACAGCCCACACTGAAGCTTTCTTCATCATAATTGAATTTATAACCCCCGCGCAGAAATACTGTTTGTTTAAATCCCAATTCCGTTCCAACCGCCAGTCGGTGAATAAAGTCTCTGGAATCCATGACTTCAGTGCTCACTGTCCAGTGATACGCCTCATTTTTCATAATCTCCGTTGCCACCCCAAAGCGGAAAAACAGCGGGATGTCCCATGATTCCGTCGCCAGATTTGCCCGTATCACTTTGGTCGGATAATCGGGATTGGTGGCATACTGAACTGACAGATCAGAGCCGGATAGCTTCATTTCACCACCTAAATTCGAGAGCGCCATTCCGATTCTCAAATTATTCAAAAAGTTCGTCTCGAATACACTGCCGATATCAACTGCTACCGCGCTTGCTGTTTCTTTGGCAAGTGATTCCTGAATTATTTTGACAGTCACACCGGTGGAAAAACGATTGGTGATCATACGCGAGAATGTCAATCCGAGGGAGAAGTCTTCTGCTGTAAACGTCCTGCCGGTACCCTCCGGTTGCCGCAGTGTCGTTTCCTCGATATCGCCGGATGAGAAAAAATGGGCACTTACTCCAATTGCTCCCACGTTATTCCATTTATAACCTGCGCCCAGATAATATATTTTTGTATCCACAAGCCAGTTTGTCTGTTGCACAATTATTTGATTAGTCGGCATTCGATCGAGAGCACCGGGATTCCAGTAAAGAGAAGAAATATCATCACTCAAGGCAACATAAGCATCTCCCATCGCCAATGCACGAGCGCCCACACCGATTTTCAGAAAATTCGCCATGGATGTCCCGATTTGCTCCAGGCTTCCTGAAATCCGTTCCTGACCGTAAGAAGGGCTTATGATAAAAACGATTAAAATTATTCCTAAAACGCCCTTTTTCATTTCCGTGCCTCCATTGATACTATTTGATTATTACAAATTTACCTGTTTTTTCACCCATCTCCGACTCGATGTAGTAGAAGTAAAGTCCCGGAGCAACTTCCCGGTTTTCGCTGGTTCTTAAATTCCAGCGTGCTTCGGAAACGACAGTCGCACTTTGATCGTGCTCTAATGTACGAATGTGTTCTCCGGCGACATTGAAGATGTGAATAGTACATGTTTCAGGAAGATGGGTAAATTTAATGAGCCGCTCGTCCTGTGACATCTCCCAATCCGCGATCACACGATAGGGATTTGGTACCACTCGAATCAAATCCAGCTCCGATGAGCGAGTGGCTTTCGGTGCGTGCGGAATCGCGGTGACAATTTGCGGTCCCAGACTTTTCGAATTCTGAACCGGAGGGATGTGATCAACCACATCACCCGGGCTGTATGCCACAATCGCATATTTATATTTAAATCCATCGATCACATTTTCATCGACGTAAATCCGTCTGCCGGTGGGTTGTCCGGCTTCGAACTCACCGTAAAATACGGTATCGCCATCTACGACCTCTACGATCGTGGTATCCGTATCTGCTATTTCGATGATCTCATCGAGTCCGGTATCCGTGCCACGCTGAAATGTGGGCAAATCCGGCGACGGACCTGTGATGCCGTTAGCTAAATCCCATTGGTCCAGCGGTACATAATCGACTATCGTGCCGTTTTCATCTGTGATTCCCAGTGAACCCCAGGTTTGACCGCCATCCGTACTACGGTAAATTTTATAACCTTCGAAAGCAGTTCTGTTGTATAATTCATTCAGGGAGTCACTTTCACTCAGGTCATCCCAGATGAGCTTCACAGCACCGCTGCTCACTTCGGTGCGAAGTACCGGCTCCAATGGCGGTTTGATTGCTTTCCAATCGGATTCGTAGAGTTGTTTCGCAAATCTGGCATTCTTAAACAATGCGTCTCTGGAATTGCCCAGTACAACCACGGATATTAATGTATCACTCTCACCGGGATTCAATGTAAACGGACCGCTGCTAATCGTAAACTCGGATTTATATCCACCCTCATACACCTGTTCATTCCCCATTGGATACGGTTTTTCCCAGCTCCAGTCATCGATGCCGTCATGATTCAGATCGTCAGGATCCCAGCCGGGAGCACCGGAAGAAAATCGATTATTCGCAATATTATTCCAATAATACTCGTGTCCCGAACTGCCGATTCCATAGGGTGCATCCTTTATGTGCAAACAAAACGCATCAAAAGCAGTGACGCCAAGCTCTTCGGCGCTGCTGCTTTTCGGTGTCTTCAAAAACATGACTCCGGCAAATGCAGGCTTCTCAACGATCGACTCGTCAGTCAATTTTGCCGGAACCGGATGGTCCCAGTTTCCATAAGTCGCGCCGGGAATGTCTCCGTCACCATCCCAGCCATACGCCATGGATAATTCCGGATCATACGCATAGCAGTCCACTTTATTGTAGCTACTAAATCCGGCATAACTTGCCCACGGAAAATCGAAATCTGCCATCATTCCCAAATAAGCCTCTGTAATCGGCTCTGTGCCGATATTGGTAACGCTCCAGATCCAGACTAAAAAGTCATCATAAAAATCACCTGCAAATGAAAGACCGCGCAACGTGGTATAAACCATTAGTTTTCCGTTCTGGAGATCGGGACTTTCGACAATCTCCCGGTTGATCGAAAAATTTACGCAGAACATTTCCTGATCTGCGACCTGCCTGCCATCAGCTCCGGCACCGGGCCAGCCGGTTTCCGGATCCTTCAGGATCGGCATTTCAGTCGCCAAACCGGATTGATAGGCATTTTGATATTCCGGGAAACGTGAATCATGATACCAGTCCGATGTCGGATAATAATCCGGGAAAGAACGCTTTCCATTAAGCAGGGGCCAGCTTTCTTTGTTATTGCTCAACGGAATACTGGCATCCTCTTCAGGTGCCACGAAATCGCGGAAACCCTCGTAATGGAAACCATCATAATAGCGATAATAAGTTCGATCGCCATGCTCGGTTCGCGGAGTTCCTTCAGGGAATTCGGAAGTCGACGGATCGTACGAAGGACCGTAATCTTCGGAATAGCCGCCAATATAAAACGAAATTCCCACTGCATAATTTATGTGGCGTCCGCCGGCTTCGGAATTGTATGGGTACTCCATCGCCGGATGATGCGCCCATGCGGGCCAGCGCATTTGCCCGTCTGCAATACAATTTAAATTATTAGGTTTGGTTACCAGCTTGCCGACTCCAAACTCTCCCCAACGCTGATATTCCCGTGGCTCCTGAGCTTGCGAATACAATTGCTGACTGGTAAAAATTAAAATCATTATTAAAATTGAAATATATCTCGACATTTAGTTCATCCTTTCGTAAACATTCCACATCCGCCGAATGAATCAGAAGGTAAGCTTAAATCCAAGCCGGGCGCTTCTTCCGTCTGAAATTCGTTTCGGATCGGCATCCAAGTCTGGTGGTGTTCCATAAAGACCGTCATCATTCCATTTTCCGGTTCGAAAGTAAACGCTGCGCACATTCCGTCGATCGAACAGATTATAAATCTGTAAATAGAATGTTTGATTCAATCCAAAAAAGTTAAAATATTTGCTGAGTCGAATATCTGCCCTTATTTCCCAGGGCATGCGCTCTGTGTTCAGTACTTCCGCCAACACGCTGTAAGGACGACCGGAACGCGCATTTGCGATAAAACTAACGCCCCAACTTTCTGGATCGCTGATTAGCAGCAACGCACTCAAATCATGTGGTCGGTCCCAATCCGACAGAAAAGTACGATACGCGATGAACCGATTTTTCTGTGCGGCAGTCAGAGGACTGGACGTGCTAATCTTCGATGTCGACCAGGTGTAATTTACCCGGGATGACCAATAATCGGAAAATCGCTTTTCCAATGTGAATTCAAGTCCTTTGGAATTGCCGAAATCGATATTATCCAGATAGACGTATCCGCCGCCTCCCTCCATCCAGCGGACGCCCATCAGGTCGGCAAGTTCGCGGTAAAAGGCTGTCACATTCAAAGTCATATTCGAAACCAACTGGAATTGTACACCGGTTTCATAAGAAACCGTTTTTTCCGGTTTAGCATTTGGATTCGATATTCCCGGACCGGGATCATTCAAGTTGGGGCGTCCTGCAAAATAGCCTTTGTCATTCAAGCCTGAAAGCAGTTCCATGTACCGCGGTAACTGGTAAAAGTGACCATAAGCAAGGTGGAACGCAGCCTTATCGGAAACAGGGTAGGAGATGCCAAAACGCGGGCTGATCCGGAATTTGGTTTCTGTTTCCAGCATATCGGTTGAGAACGGCAAATCCGGATCTTCCATATATTCCATATTTTGATCCCACATCTCGAAACGCACGCCGCCGTTTAAAATCATGCCGATATTTTCAAATTCCATCTTATCCTGAATATAGCCAGAAAATTCATAAGGTCGGCGTCGTGCATACGCGATATGCGTTTCGTATATCTCTCCATCGATCTCCTGAATTGGTGAACCGCCTGCCATATCCATCCGGTGAAACACACTCAATCGCCGAAACTCCAATCCTGTCTTTATTTGATGATGCTTATTCACCTGGCTGGTTAGATTTATAACTGCCTGCCAGGTTCTTGAAGAGTCCGTATTATAATCGTGCGGTGCACCTGAGTAATAATAATAGCCGCTGGTTACACGTTTTCCATATATATTCTTTCGCTCGCGATCTTTATCCACACCATAAAAGAAATTCGTGTTCTGATATGATCCCATCACTTCATAGAATGTGCTGGGATTTATCGTATGAACCATTTTCAAAATAACACCCTGGTTTTCCGTTTCACGAAACGGAAACGCATACGGAACGTATCTGTATTCATGTTTATAATTGACATCCTGAGTCCATGAACGAAAGTAGCTCGCTGTCAGCTTAATATTGGTAATCGGATTGTAAGTCAATTTAAACATGCCGTTCCATTCATCTTTCCAATCGCCGGCAACTCGTTCGCCGGGAGCAAATCGGTTGACCAGCCCTTTCGAATCGCTCCAATTCGGGATGATCTCTCCGTATATATCAGGTCTGCCATCGGTTGTTTTTGCCTGTGTGTTCACATAAAATTTGAGATCGTTTAACAATGGCACGGGACCGCTTAGCACGAAATCACCCTGATAGGTATTTCTATCGAAATCATCGATTCCGAATTTATCCGTATATCCGCTGATCTTGCCCGAATAGCTACTTCCGCCGTCCTTGGTAACAATACTGATCACGCCAGCCATTTTTCCGCCGTACTCGGCATTAAATGTTCCGATAATCGTTTTCATCTCGTTGATCGCACTACCCGAAGTATTTTGGATATAACGCGACCCTCCGTAAATGTCGTCACCGACTTTTACACCATCGATCATGAACAGGGTCTCGTTTTCTCTTCCTCCGCGGATATGAATACCGTCGCCCGGCGCACCGCTGACGAATCCGCTACTTTCGGAGCCGACTTCATTTACACCGGACTGGAGATTGATTATTTCGGATAAATTTTCAACGGGAGCCGTGGAAATCTCATTATCGGAAAAGGATTGGAGACTCGATGTCAAATCTTTTTGGATGGCTGGACGCTCTGCGACGACTGTCACCTCCTCCCCTTCGATGACAGTACTTTTGATTTCAAAATCAACCCTTGTTGTAAAATCGGATCGGACTTTCACGCCGGTCATACTTTTTGTTTCGTATCCCATGATAGAGGCTTTGACAGTGTAAATACCCGGGGGGATGTTTATGATGAAAAAATAACCGTTAGCATCTGTTGCAGCTCCCATGGTGGTTCCTTCGATGATAACATTTACACCGGGAAGCGGTGAACCCGTACCGGCATCAGTCACTGAGCCGGATATCTTTCCTGTCGTTCCGGGAAATCCCGACGTACCGTAAAAAATAAAAAAGATGGTAAACACGAATAAAAAGTGTTTAAATTTCATTACTCACCTCTTATGCTTATCTCACTTCAAATAAAATATACCAGGTATACCAGGTATATTGCTATAAAAAATTTTGCATAAATCCATAACTATATTAACATGATTTTCTTATTATGAGCTCTGGTTTCAGAATCGTATGGAACTGAATCTCATTCCCTTGGATCTTTTGAATTAATAGTTCGGTAGTCAATTTTCCGATCTCATCTGTAGGTTGAGAAATCGTGGTCAGTGGAACAGGGGCATATTCGGTGCTTTCGATGTTATCATATCCGACAATAGCGACATCCTGTGGAATTTTCATTCCGTGTTCTAAAACCGCTTGTTCAAATCCAAGGGCAGCGAGATCTTTATACGCAAATATCGCATCCGGTCTTTTTTCTAACCTGCAAAATCGTGCACCGATTTCGTAACCAGACTCATAATCTTTTGCACCACTTGTTGATCGAAAAATGAAATTTTGATTGATTTCTTTGTCATATTTTTTCATTGCCCGCAAATATCCCTTTTCCCGGAGCTTGCCCAGCAGATTCCCTTCTTCACCGCTAATATATCCCACCTGGTTATAGCCGGCTTGAATCAGATGTTCAGTCGCCATATATGCACCTTTTTCATGATCCGTTCCAACGAAATAGACATCCTTGTCTTCAATATAGGAAACCATGATAAATGGGAAATCATCATTCTTTAATTCACGAATCGTGGACGAAGCCCTGTACATATGGGACAGTGAAGCGATGATTAAACCGTCGACTCCGATTGACAGAAAATGACGTATAACAGTATCTTCCTTGTCCGCATGATCCGCAGAATTTGAAAGCAAAATGTTATAACCAAATTCCGAAGCTTTTGCCTCGATACTGTTTATAATCAATGAAAAAAACGGATTCTTTAAATCACTCAATACAACCCCGATTGTTTTGTGTCTGGAGAGATCTATCGTGGATGGTCTGTTTGCAACGTAGGTTCCTTTTCCGACTCTTGAAAAGAGGACATTCTGATTGATAAGCTCTGCAATCGCTTTTTTTATTGTAATCAGACTCACATCATATGCACGGGACAATTCCTGCTGCGATCCGATCTTTTCACCTATTTTTAACTGCCCTGATGATATTTTCATTTTTATATCATCGATGATCTGGAGATAGAATGGCTTCGGATTTTTAAGGTCCAATGACATTGATTTTCGATATCAATCATTTATTCATATATTAGGTATACTAAGTATACATAATTATTCGCTCTTTGTCAAGTCTTTTTTGGGAATCTATGAAAACAACCCTCTGATTCAGAGGCAATAAATATTATTATTTCTTTAATAAAAAGATATTTAAGCCCCTATCAAAATGAAAGGGGCTCAATTTAAAATTTCAGCCAATTAGTATTTTCCGATATATTTTTTGCCGGTCCCAATGAGATCCTCGCCGGGTTCCCACCCAGCCGGAGCTGCTACCAGTAAGATAAGCCGGGTTGCTCTAATCATGGTAAACCTCCATTTGGTTTTATTTTACGGTTATGGAAAAATGCACAATGATAAAATCTAAAATAATCATTCAAGACTTACTCAAACGCCATATCCGTTTTCCATGTTTCCCAAACTTTACCAACCAGGTCCGGTCCCGGTTTCAGTGTTTTCTTGCCCGGTTTCCACCCGGAGGGCGTGGCTTCGGCGCCCTTGCTTTTTCGTA
Organism: Candidatus Zhuqueibacterota bacterium; assembly: GCA_014729735.1. Classification (GTDB taxonomy): domain Bacteria; phylum Zhuqueibacterota; class Zhuqueibacteria; order Thermofontimicrobiales; family Thiofontviventaceae; genus Mariaggregatimicrobium. The sequence continues at coordinate 1,255 of WJJN01000382.1, read as the reverse complement.
CCAGTTGAAATGCCTGGATTTGTCGCAGCGTTTCGGATACGTTTCGCCCCACCGGTGGCGTCAGCACCTCAAAACCCTGAACAACACCATCGGGATCGATAATAAACCTGCCTCTCGTTTCAACGCCTGCTGCTTCGTCGTAAATACCATATACCGTACCGACTTTTCCGCCGGCATCCGACAACATCGGGAAAGGAACGCCTCCCTCTACCATTTTTGACAATTCGTGGTCATTCCACATTTTATGGACAAATACACTATCGATGCTCATTGATAATACTTCAACGTCCAATTTCTGGAATTCGCGATATTTGACAGCAACTGCTGACACTTCCGTTGCTCAGACAAAGGTAAAATCACCGGGATAAAAGCACAGCACAACCCATTTTCCCAGATAATTCGATAATTTCACATCGATGAAGTTTTTATTGAAATACGCTGGTGCAACAAAATCCGGCGCTTTCTGTCCGACTTTGATCATCTCAGGTGCCTCCTTTTTTAAGGGTTCTTTTTGTTCTTCAATTTTTTCTTCTGCCGGTTCACCGACCGGACCACCTGTTGGTCGCGCACAACCAACCTTTGATTCTTCTTCCATAAGCAATCTCCTGAATTTAGTCAGCTTAATATGGAATAAAATGATGATTCAAATGCATCGTGAATTATATTATTATTTTAGATGGAATTTTCCTTGAATGCAAGCATTTTTTTGTCAAAAGCGTCAAATCTTGCCAATTTTGGTTTTATTGATTTTTAAAAATTCAGAAAACAAAAGGTAAGAATCAGATTGGTTATGATATGAAGGGGTGTGGAGTTCATCGACTGCCTCGCTACATTGCAGACGCCTTTTCAGGCTGCACTATCGAATCGCAAATAAAGTTTAAGGCGTAATCCCGTAGAAAATAGAATCAAGCTGTCTCTCCGTTAGCTCCCTGAATTTATCATAACTATCCGGATATCTCCGGTTCATATAAAACAGGAGAATTCCCGTAACAACATAGTGTATTTGCTCCTTGACAATCTCCGCAGTTTCCGCGCTCACAATATTATTACTGACGCAATAATCCCATTCATCGGCTGACAGCCGGTCCAGTAATGTATAGATTAATTCAACATTCGAGCGTTTGTTGCTAATCTCTGAGATCCGCTCCAGAAAAAACAGCTCGAAAATGCCCGGATACTGCACGAAATATTTCATGTATGATTTCGTGATCGCCTTCAGCTTTTCGATGCCTCTTCCGGAATTTGATGTTTCATT
>WJJN01000381.1 GCA_014729735.1 Candidatus Zhuqueibacterota bacterium | reverse complement strand
CTGACTGCGATGCCGATGATATTAAGATCGGCATGCCGGTCAAATTAGAATTCCGCAAAGTATCGGAGGATGGCGAAGCCGGAATTATCAATTATGGCTACAAAGCAGTTCCGATTGCTTAAATTATCAGAAAGATGTCGGGAAATTCCTGGAATCTTTTTTTGTTTGATGAACTCACCCCCGTCGGGATTGATCGAAAGTCATTTTTTGCTGTCATTCCTGTGAATGCAGGAATCTCCTGACTTTTTTGATAATTAGTGTATGAACGAGAAGGGCGATAATGTCATTCTGAACGATCCGTCATCTGACGGAGAGTGAAGAATCTCATACCACGAAACTTAGTAAAGACATACGTTTAATGGTAAGAGGTTCTTCGTCGCGAGTTTATCCTGAGCTTGCCGAAGGGCTCCTCAGAATGACAATTTTTTGAGTTTTCGTTCAAAAACTAATTAAGAGATTCCGGCACAAGCCCGGAATGACATCAAAGTTCCGAGTAGAGGATTAGAATTTAAATTATTTTATGATAAGATGTTGGCGGGGATGATATCTCATAATAAAAAGGTTAAATTTTCTGAATATAGAGTTTGCGGTTTTTAAGATTAACCAGAGGAATCTAAATGTACCAGATCGAATCGAAAATAGATACGAAGAGTGATGAGTACAAGAAAAATTTCGATGCCATGCGACAGCATTTGGAGCTGTTGAAAGAAAGGCTGGAAAAAGTAAAGCAGGGCGGACCGCAGAAAGCCCGGGATGTGCATTTATCCCGCGGCAAGCTGCTGGTTCGCGACCGCCTGAAAAAGCTGTTCGATCGAAACACGCCTTTTCTGGAGCTGTCCACTTTGGCTGGATATGATATGTACGATAACGAAGCGCCCGCAGCAGGCATTATCACCGGGATTGGTGTGGTGAACGGCAGGGAGGTGCTCGTTGTTGCCAATGACGCGACGGTGAAGGGCGGCACCTATTTCCCGATGACGATCAAGAAGCATGTTCGGGCGCAGGAAGTCGCGATGCAGAACCGGCTGCCGTGCGTGTATCTTGTGGATTCGGGCGGCATCTTCCTGCCATATCAGGCAGGCACGTTTCCGGACAAAGATCATTTCGGCAGGATTTTCTTCAATCAGGCAAAGCTTTCTGCGATGGGCATCCCCCAGATTTCCATCGTCATGGGCTCCTGTACTGCCGGCGGTGCGTACGTTCCGGCAATGAGCGACGAAACGGTGATCGTTCGCAAGCAGGGCACGATTTTCATCGGTGGTCCGCCGCTGGTGAAAGCCGCGACCGGCGAAGTCGTGACGGACGAGGAGCTTGGCGGCGCGGATGTGCACTGCCGCATTTCCGGCGTATCCGATCATTATGCGCTGAATGACGAGCATGCCATCGAGATCGCCCGCAACATCATCGAAAATGTTGGTCCGGTGCAAAAAGCCGAGCTGGATATTTCCGACCCGGAAGATCCGGCGTACGATCCGCGGGAGCTTTACGGCATTATTCCGGCGGATATTCGCCAGCCGTACGACATCCGCGAAGTCATCGCCCGCCTCGTGGACGGCAGCCGTTTTCATGAGTTCAAGGAATTGTACGGACAGACAATGGTGTGCGGATTTGCCCGGATCATGGGTTATCCGGTGGGGATTCTTGGCAACAACGGCGTGCTGTTCTCGGAAAGCTCGAAAAAGGCGGCGCATTTCATCAATCTGTGCACGATCCGGAAAATCCCGCTGCTGTTTCTGCAAAATATCACAGGTTTCATCGTGGGTAAAAAATACGAGCACGGCGGTATTGCCAGCGACGGCGCGAAAATGGTTCATGCCGTGGCAAATGCGGATGTGCCGAAATTCACGGTCATCGTCGGTGGTTCTTATGGCGCCGGAAATTATGCAATGTGCGGCAGGGCGTATGATCCACGGATTCTGTGGATGTTCCCCAATGCGAAGATCTGCGTCATGGGCGGCGAGCAGGCTGCCAGCGTGCTGCTGCAGGTGAAAATGCGCTCATTGAAGAAAAAGGGCATCGAAATGAGCCAGCAGGAGCAGGATGAATTCATGAAGCCGACGCTGGAAAAATATAATAACGAATCGTCCGCATATTACAGCACGGCAAATCTCTGGGATGACGGCATCATCGATCCGCTGGACACCCGGACTGCTATTGCGCTGGGAATCGCGATGTCGCTGAATGCCCCGATCCCGGATCAGAAGTTTGGGGTATTCAGGATGTAATCAATTTTTATTTGAGAAGACGATGAATAGGAGACCGTATCAAAAGTCATGTTTTGTGTCATTCCTGCGAATGCAGGAATCTCCTGATTAAACGTAACTTACGAGATTCCGGCATTCCGCTTTGCTCCAGCCGGAATGACATGACAATGGCTTTTGATACAACCCGACTAATAATCCACGCTTTAAAAGCGTGGCAATTCAATTCATAAACGATGTGGTGTGAGATTCTTCATACGCCAAAAAGACGGCGTATTCAGAATGACATTTTTCGATAGCTGTATTTTTTAACATTCAATAAAAGCAGATATTGTAACGGAGTCATAATGTCCGAAAATATCAAAGAAACAATCAAATATTCAATTGAAAATAAAGTCGCGAGAGTGACGCTCAATCGCCCTGAAATTCATAATGCATTCAATGAAACGATGATTTCGGAGTTGTTGGAACTTTACCGG
>WJJN01000380.1 GCA_014729735.1 Candidatus Zhuqueibacterota bacterium | reverse complement strand
GGTCAATTACGGCTCGATGATGCCGGAAAATCATGTTCTGGAAAATGAACATCTGCGGGTGGAATTCAATCCAAATGGCACGTTCGATCTGACGCACAAGTCAACAGGCAAGACATTCCCGAGCTGCCACTTTTTCGAAGATGACGCCGAAGCCGGCGATCCGTGGACCCGCATCGAGCCGCTGCAAAACCGGAAAGTCAGCTCTCTGGGTTCGGCAGCCAAAATCAGCATTGTGGAAAATGGCGAGCTGCAATCCACGGTCAAAGTGGAGCTGGAGATGCAAATCCCGAAAAGCCTGACATCTGATAAAGGCAAACGCAGCGACGAGCTTGTGGGGCTGCCGATTACCTCGCTGATCACGTTGCGAAAAGGTTCGCCGCGGCTGGATATTATGATGCATTTTGAGAACCATGCCAGGGATCATCGGCTGCGGGTCTGTTTTCCGACCGCAATGAAAGCGAGCACCGTGGATGTCGAAACCGCATTCGATGTCGTGTCCCGCGATATCGAACTGCCGGATACCCGGGATTGGGTAGAGCCGGTTACCGGCACCCAGCCGCACTTGTCTTTTTTTGACCTTTCTGATAAAAAAAGCGGACTTGCGGTGATCAGTCACGGGCTGGTGGAATATGAAGTGCAGGACAACGAATCCCGCACCATGATCCTGACGCTGCTCAAAGGCGTTCGCTATCCGAAAGTCGGATTGCCAATGGATCGCGTGGAACGGCTCGAACAGTCCGGTTCGCAGTGTCCTGGCAAACACACGTGCTCATATTCGCTCTTTCCGCATGAAGGAGATTGGCAGCAGGGACAGGTTCATCAGTACACGTACCGCCATTTCACGCCGGTCAAACTGGCGCAGTGCGGCATCAGCGGCGGCGATTTGCCTGTCACGAGTGGATTATTGAAAATCGAGCCCGAAGCGCTTGTTCTGAGCGCCTTGAAAAAATGCGATACTCGGGATTCGGTCATTTTACGGTTTTTCAATCCGACTTCAAAAGAATTCGATGCAAATATCAATTTCAGGCAACCGTTAAAACAGGTGTTTAAAACAATTTTAAATGAAGAGCGTGAGGACGAAATTCCGGTGACGAAATCCGGCGCTGTTTTTCTGAAAGTGGCGCATAAAAAAATCATCACGCTGGAATGTATTTTTGAATAATGACAGGCAAAGAACGAATTCTGCGCGCCATTCGATTGGAACAGCCGGACCGGGTTCCGGTGTTCTGCCAGCTTTCGATTGGCTATGTGTTGTTGAATACCGGCATCGCTCCGTCTGAATTTCTATTTACCAACTCCGGTTATATCGATGGTTTGATCCGGGCATATTCGGACTGTGGATTCGATGCGATTTTAATCAACAATTATCATGACAAGAATCCGGCAAATCCGCAACGGATTCAACGCATCGAAAAAACGGAAGCTGCCGAGATCATTCATTGGAAAGACGGTCGCCGCACCGTTTGCCCGTTCGATGATGATCCTTATGAAATAAATGTACCGGAAAAGCCGGATATCGAAACATTTTCACCGGATGCTCTCGATCCGGAAACGGTTCCGCCGGATCATTATTTTCAGCCGATCATCGAAATCAAACAGCGGGTCGGCGGGCAGATGGCTGTTGTCGGAGAGATCGCCTGTCCGTTTTCCTGTTTCATGAATACCTTCGGATTCGAGCAGGCGCTGACCGCGCTTCTCACGGAACCGAAAAAGGTACGGGAAATCTTGCAGCGATTCACCGGAATGCAACTGAGGAACGCGTTGAAACAGGCTTCACTCGGAATCGATTTGCTGAATATCTCATCGCCGTATGCCGGCAATGGCTTCATTTCTGGAACACATTATCAGGAATTCGTGCTGCCGCACATCAAACTAATCATCGATGAAATGAAACTCCGGGATATGCCGACGATGATCCACACCTGCGGCAGCATCATGGATCGCATGGATTTTATGATCGAAACCGGCGTTACCGGCATCGAGTGCATGGACCCGCCGCCGCTGGGAGACGGCAAGCTGGCGGAAACAAAACGAAAATATGGCGACCGGATATTTCTCAAAGGAAATATCGATTCTGTAAATGTGCTGTTAAATGGCAGCATCGATCAAATCAGGAAAAATGTTATCGAAACAATGCGCGCCGGCGCACCCGGAGGAGGCTATATTCTGAGCACGTCATGCTCGGTCGCGCCGCGGGTCCCGCAGGATAACTTGAAACTTCTGGTGGAAATTGCCTGTAAATATCCCGGTGTTTCGAAAATTGGCAAATCTGAAGTCCCCCTTTGAAGGGGGATTTAGGGGGATGTTACTCTAAGTAATTGAAAAAAAAAGTAACATTTCCCTGGAGCTGTATCATAAGTCTTCTTTTTTTGTAAAATGTCATTCCGGGCTTGTCCCGTAATCTCCTATTTATTAAAAAGTTTGGGGATTCCTGCATTCACAGGAATGACACAAAACAAAAATTTTTGATACAGTCCCCTCAATAGGATTTCCTATGAAATATAAATTTTCAGGCCAAATATGAAAAAAATATCAGTTCAAAAATCAACCGATCTCGGGCTGCTCTTTTATGACAATCCCGTGCACATGATCGGGCAGGATGCTGCCTATTCCATTCTCATCGATGATGAAAAAGCATTATGGATTTTCGGCGATACGCTGATTGGGAAAATCGACCCGGAATCCAATCGCCGCGAAATCGATGATATGCCCACGAATACCGGGCTGATATGTCCCACACAGGAGCCGACAGTGGGTCTCAAAGAATTTACGTATCTTACAAATGAGAACGGGCGCCTGAAAGAGCTGGTTCGATTTTTGGAAGATGAATCGCCTAAAGACTATCGCGTCTGGGCAATGCACGGCTGTCATCTGGAAGGAAAGGTTTACCTTTATTACGTCAAAGTCCGATTGCAACCCGAAAAAGATTGGCCTTATAAATTTTCCATATCCGGTTCCGGGCTGGCGGTCGCCGATTTTCCCGAACTGAATTTCACGCGCGTGAAGCATCAAAACACGACTCATCTGTGGGCAGGGGATGAGCCCTGCTTTGGCGTCGCCGTTCTGCCGGATCATCGGGAGCGACTCGTCTACGTTTACGGAACCCGGCTCGAAAATAAAATCCATCGCTGTTATCTCGCCCGCGTTCCGTTTGAGCATATTACCGATATTACCCGGTATGAATATCTGATCTCCCCAAAACCGGAATGGAGCCGCGACAGCACGGGTATGATCCCCATTCTTCGGGGCATGCCGACAGAGATGACTGTTTCTTTCAATAATCATCTCGGCTGCTATCTGGCAGTGTATTCCCGGGACAAAACAAGTAACATCGAAGCGTGCACTGCGCCGAATCCGTGGGGACCCTGGAGCGAGCCGACTGTGCTTCATACGGCAAAAGCAGGATTGAGAAATCCGCTGGTTTACGGCGGTCCCACGGTTTACGCGGGAAAAGAGCATCCTGAGTTAGCCCGGGAAAACGGCAAAATCATCTATCTGACTTTTATCGAATTCGAGGAATATTTTCCGCATCTGGTGGAAGTTGTGCTGGGATAAAATTGCGAAGTTGAATTATCGTGACATTCCTGGAAAAAGACGGGGTAGCTTACTTCATTGAGTATCTATTTTTATCAGGTTTTGTGGCATGAGATTCTTCATGCGCCAAAAAGACGGCGCATTCAGAATGACAACAAAAAGTGTTTGATTCAAAACTAATGACTATGTACCGAGGATCTGTTTGCAGAATTTTGACAGAAATCAGCGCCAGCTTCTAGTGCGCCTGTTATCATATCTGAAACCATATTGGGATAAATACCTGCTTATCATCATCCTGCTGGTGATTCAGGGCACTATTCACGCGCTGCCGGTGCTGCTGATTTCCAAAATTCCCGTATTTATCGAACAGGGCACGGTCGAAGAATATTTCAAATTCTCGTTCCTGCTGCTGCTGCCAACGCTGACATTCCGCTGGGTTATTTTCGACAGTCTGTTGTACACTCTGGTCTGGTACATCGGTTTGAAACTGGCGTTCAAATTCCGCCTTGATTTGTACCGTCATATCGAGAAACTGAGCCTGCACTTTTACCAGAGCAGACCCGTGGGCGAGCATCTGTATCGAGCGAATTTCGATATCGACGCCATGTTGCCGATTCTGAATTCAACGCAGGACGGCATTCCCGGCTTCTTTTCAAGTCTGTATCAGATGCTGCTTATGGCATATCTCGTATCTGTTGCCGGTGTTGATATTCTGTTTTATCTCACTTTGTTGCTGATTCCAATCTATTTTATCGTTCATCTGATGTATACCGTGGTGCAGCGACTGGATTACCGCAAGCGGGCACGCGCGCAGGAGTTGGAGGCAATCCTTCGCCAGAGCATCGCCGGCATCCGGGTGATCAAGGCGTTCAATCGAATCAAATACACCATCCGCCGTTATTATCATGCAATGGTGACATATTACAAAACCGGACAGGCGACCTATTTCATGCAAATCGCCGCAGATCAGGTGCGGGTCTCCCCC
>WJJN01000379.1 GCA_014729735.1 Candidatus Zhuqueibacterota bacterium | reverse complement strand
TATCGTCAAAATAGACTGGATGATAAACGACTCTCTATATGCATCGGTCGAACGTCCATTTTCAACCAAATGGCAATTGTCGGCGGGTCAGCATAGATTTCAGATCAAAGCAGATGAATTACAATCGGATATAGTAAAAATTAACGTCCTTCCCTGAATAGGCAGATGAAAGACAGAAATACTCGGATAAAACTTCTCGAAAAAATCATTCAACTGGATATCGGATACCGTGGTATACATTCGATGGAAAATGAAAATTTATGCACGTGTACTTCAGGGCATTTACAAGCTGCCGCCAATGCAATTGCCGGTTTGCCTCGCGGCTCACAAATAGGCATCCTGACCGGCTGCTATATTCCTCATGGCGATCCGCCGGCGCCGGAATCCGATGGTCCGCCGGGTGCATTGTGCCTGGCTCGGGGTTTACAGCATCTTGGTTACGATGTTCTGCTGATCACTGATGAAGTTTGTGAAAATGTGCTCCAAAAAGGAATGCGATTATTTTCAGGCAGTTTCAGGAATTTGAAATCTTTTATTTTTCCAATGCATAGTACAAATTGTCAGTATGATCCCGAGACAGCGGACAAGTTCTTTCAAAACTACGATCGAATATCCTGTCTGATTTCAGTGGAGCGGATCGGTCCGTGTCATGATTTTGAGTCGATACTGATTCAGAAAATAGGCGAATGTGATTGTGTTGCTGATCTATTTTCGAAATACGGTCCGGGCGAGCTTGCCGGCAAATGCCTCAATATGAGAGCCGAATCAATCGATCCGTACAATGCGCCAACACATTTGCTGTTTGATTATATTCATCAAAACAGGTTGCCGGTAGCGACAATCGGGATCGGCGATGGCGGCAACGAAATCGGCATGGGCGCGATTCCCTGGAATTTAGTCCGCCAAAATATTAACTCCGGTGTCGGCGGAAGGATCGCCTGCCGAGTTCTTACAGATTATACTATTGTCGCAGGTGTCTCCAACTGGGGCGCACAGGCACTGCTGGCGTCAATCGCTTGTTTAATGAAACAAGAAAAAGTTTTTCTGGATTTGATTACAGAAGAAAGCGAAACAGCATGTTTGCAATTTTTAACGGAGAATCGATTGGCAGTGGATGGTGTGCTCGGTATCCCGAACTTATCGGTGGATGGGATCGGTTGGGACGTTCATCTGTCGATTTTAAAGCTTATTCGTGGGGTGATTGGATCTGCTTCATAATCTCGAAAATCGCGATTCCATAAGCGACCGAAACGTTCAGCGATTGCTTGAGACCTGCCATTGGAATTTCGATTGCCATATCCGCCATGTTGACAACTTCATCCGTGATGCCTGTAATTTCGTGACCTACCACCAGACACAGTGGCGCTTCATAATTCGCCTGATGATATAGATTCCCGGCATCCGTATGCTCAAGCACGACTATTTTGTAGCCCGCCTTTTTTAATCGATGAACGACTTTCAGCGGATCGCTTTCTTTTTCCCACGGCACGCTCTCCTCTGCACCCAGCGCTGCTTTGTGAATCTCCGCTCGCGGCGGCTCACCCGTAATCCCGCATAGGTAAATCTTTTCCACACCCGCCGCATCCGATGTGCGAAAAATAGAGCCGACATTATACAGGCTTCGGATATTGTCCAGAAGCACGGATACCGGTTTTCGATTGTGCCGGATTATATCATCTAAAGAAGGGGAAGATTGAATGATATCCAAATAAGAGATTTTGTTCATAATCAAATCCACAACCGAATTGCTGATATAACGAGGATAATTGCCAGTGCTTTTTTGGCAATAGCCGGAGATAAATTTTCAACGATATTGGCTCCCAAAATAGCGCCAATAACGCCCCCGAGCGCTACAAACAAAACGATTCTCAAATTTACATTATCTAGCGTCCAGTGGCGGAAGGCACCGGCAAACGCGATAGCGATAATGACCATCAGCGATGTTCCCACTGCATTTTCATAGCTCTGGCTGAAAACAATTATCAATATCGGTACGATCAGCGTTCCGCCGCCGATGCCGAATGAACCTGCCAGCACGCCTGCAAGCAGTCCCAATGTTACATATCCAAGAAAAACCATTTGTTACTCCCGGGTGTATTAAAATAATGAAATCTGTGCCGGCTGGATATCGCCTTTTGAGATACTTTTTAATTCAGAATAATAAGATTCCAGAGGCTGCGGTACATATACTTTTTCTTCAGCTAAAAGAAAGGAGGTTTGCAAGGCATTGACAACAGCCTGCCCTCTTGAATGATTATTAAAAATAATATATGTTTTCGGGCTATTTTCAATCAGAATGCTAATGGATTTGAGAAGCTCCGAAAGCTCGCTGGAATTGTAAAGATAGTCATATCGAGACGCAGCATCACTAGATTCGCTGAACCAATTCGATTCATTCCTGCCATGAAACCGAATGTAAGCCACATCACCTGGAGTAACCTGTGATATAACAACGGATTCTCCGATGACCGGTTGGTCGATATTTGCATAACCAGCCTGATGTTCTTTTAAAAAATCAAAGAAATCCTGATTCTGCCAGGAAGAATGACGTATTTCGACAATCGGCAGATAATCGACGAACGTACTGAGAACTTTCCCCAGCCATTTTAAATTTTCCGATGTCATTTTAAATGACCAGGGAAACTGGATTAACATCGCTCCCAATTTATTGTTTTTCAGCAATGGCTCGATGCCGTGTTTGACAATTGTCTCCTCCTCCTGCCCCGGAAAATCGTCTCTATGGTGAGTGTACCTGTTCCACAATTTATAAGTGAAGCTGAAGCATTTATTGTCAGAGACACTCTCCAGCCATTTTTTCGTCGTTTGAGCAGAAGGCGGACGATAAAACGAACTGTTGATCTCAACTGTGTCGAAATAATGTGAAATGTACTTCAATTCATTGAAGCTCTTTTTGGCTGTTGTCGGATAGACAATTCCTTCCCAGTCCCTGTAAGACCATCCTGCCGGTCCGATGTAATATTCGTGCTCCATTGCTGATTAACTCAAATGAAATTTCATGTACATTTTATCGATTGTCGTGAAAAGGCGAAGAGGTGTAAAGATTTTATATAATACTTCGTAGCCCCTGCTTTGTAACCATGCGCCGTTGCGCAGTGTCTGCTGATCCTTTACATCGTCCTTTGTAATGTCTGCAAGCACGATGAAAGGCTTTTCGTACGACTGGATACTCTGGACATCCTCGTTGATTGTAATCGGTTTTGCAGATGTGAATACGATAAAATCACTTTGATTGATTCGAGCGATGTATTTATCCGCATTGGGCTTTGTATCGAATACCTCAAAAAAACAAGTATTGGTAAGCGTATTCGAAATACGTTCGATTTTATCCGGCTCGTTATTATTATCGATCAAGAGTGTTTTTAACGGTTTCACTTTCGACTTGTAGATAGATAAGAAATGATCTTTAGAAAGCGCATTGTTACCTTTGATCTGCGCCGAGTGTTCGGAACAACATTTAGATAATTTTGTGGTGATATCGATAACACAATCTGTTGTTTCCTGTGCAGCGCATTTTTTTAAATCCGAGCATAGTCTGCTCAACTGCAGCAATGTTTCGTCAGCGGTTTGATCATGTAATAATTGAATTGCATCGCAGGTGTAGTCAACAGTCCCATTGAAATAGTTCGAAGCCTCGTTAGATTGTTTCCCGTTGGAAAAACGACCGAAATAGTAGAGAGTGGGTAGTGGGCGGATTAATGGAACCGGAATTCCTTTAACGATATTGGGTTTAGAGATGCCCATTTTATTTCTCCTTATTTTTAATGAATTCGAAAATCCGGAGTTTTCACGTAGTCATCAATCAGATACCACAAATCCTCTACATCCAGGGTCATTATTATCAGGTCCCGCCGTACTCCTTTAACGTCCGTAACATGTTTTTTAAGTGTTGCTTCTTTTCGAAATCCGAGTCGCTCGAATGCGGTTATTGCGGAAAGCTGGGTATCCATTAGTTCCGCCTGAATTTTGTGCAGTTTTCGTTTCAGAGCCTGAAAGAATAATTCTCTCGTAAGAATGGTTGCGAGCCCTTTTCTTTGATAATCTTGTGTAATAACGACCCGAATCTCACCTAAATGTCGCATCCAGCCGTATTCGGAGCGAAATAATGTTGCCATGCCGATGATTTGATCATCGATCTTTACCAGGAGCGGATACTTCAAATCATAATCAAGTTTACCAAAACGACGCCTGACATTCTCCGGATTCTTTGTGTCAGATCGTAGATAAAGCCGGTCTTCATCAGGGATGGATTGAAAAAACTTAATGACATTATCCAGGTCCGATTCAAGCATCACGTGCAAGCTTGCAATCGTCCCATCTTTAAGCTGAATGCTTTTGGGAAAATCACTCATCGCTTACCTCCTCCTTATGTCAAATAACAAATTGCTATTATAATGGTAACATTTTTTTCTCAAAATAGCAACAGAAAATTTCGGGAACTATTATCTTGTTTCATTTATTAACAAAATGACAAAGTCTGACGATATTCCTAATGAATTGCATTTGTGTAGTTCAATTACTAAAACGCGTAAAACAGAATATTGAACTTTTTATTTAAATAATTATAAGTGTATTAAAAACAATTTCAATAAAACCATGATCGTAAATTAGTATATGAAAAATATAGGCATAGTAGTTGCATAACTTCAGAGATGCAAACATGGAACTGCTAACACGACGGAGAAAACATGAATCGATACTTATTGATTTTATTGACCTGGCTTCCCGTATTCATCTTACATGGCGGTGTTGAAAAAAACGGTAGCATCTGGTATATTGATGAAAATTCGTTCACTGTTCAATTTAATGAAAAGGATTTTTCAGTAGATATTCAAAAAGCAGGCGGCAATAAATGGCAAATGGATCGCAATAAAATACACGAAGAAATTCAGGTAAATGGGGGCTGGAGTTCGCTTTCCAGTGCAAAATCGAAAAGCTTTTCCGAATATCAGAATGGAAATCATATTGGCGTGAATGCGCATCTTGTCGGATTTCCAAACGCTACGGAAGTCGAGATGAATATATACGTATATGTGGATGTAAATCGAGACGAATGCGTGATAGAAATCGATCCAACTTACGATCCGAACAGGAAATTGGGTGAATGTCAATATCCCCGGGGTTTTGAGATCGAAAATTCATGGGGAAATACGCTGGTTAATCCCGCGGGAAATGGTGGATACGGTTCGCTGGACAAATTGAACAATGGAAAGAATTTCAGCGATATTGAAACTTATGCTCACGGTAAATTATACATGGCTTGGTGGGGTTATTTAAAGGATTACAATATGGGTGTTCAAAATGGGGAAGGATTCATCGCGATGGTCGGAACGCCATATGATTTTTCTCTTAAT
>WJJN01000378.1 GCA_014729735.1 Candidatus Zhuqueibacterota bacterium | reverse complement strand
GACTTTTGAATTTGCTGCGCTAAATTTCCGCAATCCCCTGAAAAATCAATACGCCTATAAACTCGAAGGTTTTAGCGACAATTGGATCAGCCTTGGCTCGAAGCATGACATCACTTTTAATTATCTGGATCCCGGCGAATACACCCTCTACGTGAAAGGCTCGAACAACGACAACATTTGGAATGAGGAAGGCGCCTCAATTATGATCAACATCAGTCCGCCCTGGTGGAAAACAGGCTGGGCGTATGCTTTCTCGATTATTTTGTTTGGTTTGATAATATACGGTGTACGACGATTTGAACTAAAACGCACACATCTCAAAAATGAGTTAGAGAGGAGCAGCTTTGAAACCCGGAAATTGATAGAGATCGACGAATTAAAATCACGCTTTTTTGCCAATATATCACATGAATTTCGCACGCCACTCACCCTGATTCTTGGACCTCTGCAAAAATTGTTGTCCACGTCTGAGGACAATGAAAGACATGAAGATGTGCTCTCCATGCAAAGAAATGCCCGCCGGCTGCAACAACTCATCGATCAATTGTTGGATCTCTCAAAAATAGAAGCCGGTCGCCTGCCGTTGCGGGCACAGCCGGATGACATCGTGCAAAGAATCAGGGAATGTACCGCATCCTTTGTTTCGCTGGCAGAAAGTAAAAATATAACCTTAGATCAGGACTTCCCGGAACAATCCATTATTGTTTATTTCGATGCTGAAAAGTTAGAAAAAATTATTTTCAACTTGCTGGGCAACGCCTTCAAATTCACGCCTGAGGGCGGGAGAATAAGCATAGCCGTTTCCTGTCTCACTGAACCGGATCAAACAACGCCAATTGCCGCTCAAATCACGATTGCTGACAGCGGTGTCGGAATTTCGTCGGAGCACATTGACGATGTCTTCGACCGTTTTTACAGTGCGAATGGTTCGGCTTCCAGTGAACAGGGCAGCACCGGCATCGGACTGGCGCTGACCAAAGAATTCGTGGATTTGCATCACGGCGAAATTGTTGTAGAGAGCAAACAGGGGGAAGGCTCGACCTTCACGATCAGTCTGCCACTCGGGCGGGATCACCTCTCTGATGAGGAAATTATTGATAACGTTTATGATGCAGAAGTTTCAGAAACGTCCCACAGACCGGAACCGGTCACTGCCGAACACAATCAAAAAATTCCTGAGGAAATTTCATTGGAGAATAACGGTCGCTCACTGGTACTGATAGTAGAGGACAATAAAGATATGCGGCGTTTTTTGCGCAACTGCCTGGATCAGGATTTTTCCGTCATCGAGGCAGAAAACGGTGAATCCGGCTATCAGACCGCGCTTAAAAAACTACCGGACCTGATCGTCAGCGACGTGATGATGCCACAGGTGAACGGCTATGAATTTTGCCAGAAAATCAAGACCGATGAACGAACCAGCCATATCCCGATAATCCTGCTCACCGCACGGGCTTTAAAAGAGAGCAGGGTCGAAGGTTTTGAAAGCGGTGCAGATGACTACGTCGTCAAACCGTTCGATGCTGAAGAACTAATGGTCAGAGCTAAAAATCTGATCAAACAGCGGCAACAACTGCGCGAGCGGTTCAGCCGCGAAATTACCGTGCAGCCGAAAGATATCACTGTCAGTTCAATTGATGAACTATTTCTGCAGCGAGCTCTAAGTATCGTCGAAGAGAATATTTCCAACAGCGACTTTAAAATCGATCAATTCTCTCATCAGATAGGAATGAGCCGTCCGACATTAAACCGCAAGCTTCGGGCGGTGACAGGTCTCTCAACCAATGAGTTTATCCGTACCATGCGCTTAAAACGCGCCCGACAGCTTTTGGAAAAGAGAAGCGCCACTATCATTGAAATCGCCTATGAGGTGGGATTTAACAATCCATCCTACTTTGCCGAATGTTTCCGGGAGCAGTTTGGCGAGCCGCCGTCGAAGTATATCTCACATTAATATCACTCCGAATATTTTTCAAATTGATCCAATATTGGTATATTTTGATTCGATCCTGGTTGAATTCCGTGCCGTGTTGTCGTAAATTGTCAAAAGATGCAGGCTATTTCAATAGCTTTATCATTTGTAATAATAAAAGAGGACGCTATGCGAATCCTCTATTTTCTGCTCATTGGTGCTCTGATATTGAGCAGGTAAAAAACTTGTGGTTCTGAAACAACATCACATGAGACAGAAGAAAGCGGTAATAATAAGGAGGTATTTATCATGAAAAAATCATCAATTCTAACATACGGGGTATTGTTCATACTGGCGTCTTTTGTAGTTTCGCCAGGAACATCGATTTTCGCGCAGACGAATTTTGTCAAATATAACGGCAATCCGATTTTGCCATTGGGAAATCCCGGTGAATGGGATAATACCGAGGCAGCTTATGCTAATGTTCACTTTGACGGCGAAATGTACAGGATGTGGTACAGCGGCGCCCTTCAAGAAAACACGTATCGCATCGGTTATGCAATCTCCAGTGATGGGGTTAACTGGATGAAAGATGCAATAAATCCCGTCCTTGACGTGGGCGCTCCCAATACATTCGACAGTATCAACTTGTGGCTGCCTTATGTTCTATTCAATGGAACGAATTATGAAATGTGGTATTCCGGTGGTCTTACCAGTTCCGGAATTGGCTACGCGACATCTTCTGATCCTGTCTCATGGATCAGGCAGTCTGCCAGCCCGGTTTTGGACAAAGGCGCATCGGGCGCCTGGGATGATAGTTATGCTTTCCTGCCCGTTGTTCTGCAATCCGATACGCTCTATCAAATGTGGTATACCGGACGGTCAGCCTCCGGCATCCGGCAAACCGGATATGCGAACTCAAGCGATGGCATGAATTGGAGCAAGAATCAAAACAATCCGGTGTTGCCGGCAGGCGATGCAGGTAGCTGGGATGCCAATGCTGCCGCTGCGAGCAGCGTCATTTTCGAAAATGGACAATATCACATGTGGTATCACGGAGATATAAATTCAGATTTGACTGGTGTAGCAATTGGCTATGCTACGTCACCAGATGGCATCAACTGGACCAAACACCCGGATAATCCAATTTTACAAGCCGGTCCTGAAAATTGGGACGGCAAAAATGTTTGGTTCCCGAGGGTGATTAAAGACGGGCACCGTTACCGCATGTGGTATACCGGCACACTACCTGGAACAAGCCTGGACCGGCTTGGCTATGCAGAAGATTTCAGTAATGCTGCGCATGTTGATAGTATTCGGGTCAATTCGGAAACGGTTGTGGCAGGTTCCCAGACTGTTTCGTTCTGGGCTCATATCACCAATCCACACGGCGAAGACCTGACCGCGCGCGCCTTGATCGAAAGCGATGACGGGAGCATTAGCGCATCAGTTGATCTTGTTGAGCGCCGTGAAGGTCTTTGGCGCGGAGAGTGGGCGCCGCCTGCGGAGCTGCATAATTATAAGCTGAGCGTGGCGCTGAATAATATAACCGCAAATTATGTCCACAACAGCATGGATTGGGGCGTTTTTGATTCGTTCAGCCCAATTCTTGATTCCAATCCATTGTCGCACACGTTTACTCAAATCGCAGCTATCAATGAGGGTAATGATGCAGGAGCCAACAATGTAATAGCGGCAACAAACGGCGCCATCCTCCTGGCAAACGGAAAGGATGGTTTAAGGGCATACTCATTTGACGGCACATCATTTAGCAACATTGCCCATGTCAATGATGGCGGTGATGCCATGGGTGTGGCGGAAGGAGCCGATGGAACCATTTTCCTGGCAAATGGCGAGGACGGTTTAAGAGCGTATAGCTTTGATGGAACTGCCTTTGCAAATTTAGCGCATATCGATGAGGGTGGCAGCGCGATGGATGTAGCCCTGGATTCAGACGGAACGGTTTTTCTTGCTAATGGAGAGGACGGTCTGCGCGCCTACAGCTTCGATGGCAGTTCGTTTGTCAGCACAGCCCATCTTAATAATTTTTCTGTTGAAAACGAGGCGCGTGGAATTGCAGTTGCACCGGACAATGCAATCTTTCTTTTCAGGGATGGCGTATGGGCTTTCAACTACACCGGTTCCAATTTTATGAATACGTGGCATAACAGCGAGATTGGTAATTCTAAAGGAATTGCGTTCGGAGCCGACGGCACAATTTTTCTCGGTTCCTGGAGGCATATTCATGCGTTTAGTCATGAAGACACGTCTTTTATGCATGTGGCTTCGGATTCAATCAATGAACTGTGGTCGCAGGGGATCGCAGCTATGAACGAAACAATTTTTTTAGCGGGAAGCAGCAGCCCGGTAAATAGCGGCGTATTAGCTGCCTGCAGCTTTAATGGA
Source organism: Candidatus Zhuqueibacterota bacterium (assembly GCA_014729735.1). Taxonomy (GTDB): domain Bacteria; phylum Zhuqueibacterota; class Zhuqueibacteria; order Thermofontimicrobiales; family Thiofontviventaceae; genus Mariaggregatimicrobium. The sequence goes on along the minus strand of WJJN01000378.1, from coordinate 1,512 downwards.
AGTTCCTTTAATAAAACAGCTTATCTCCGTGTAGATAGCCGTGACATAGCATTACTATCCGGTGACACAATTCTCGTTACCAGTGGCTTTAATGGTTTAATCGCATATACTTATTCAAAAAATCCAACTACCGCGGTTGATAATGAGTATTCAAAATTCCCGATAGTATATAGATTATACCAAAATTACCCAAATCCCTTTAATCCCACAACTACAATCAATTACGCTCTGCCAATAGCCAGCCACGTTGAAGTGAAGATCTACAACACATTGGGGCAGGAAGTCCGAACTTTGGTGAATTCTATGAAACCGGCTGGGTCCCAACAAGTGGTTTGGGATGGACAGAATAACAGCGGAAATATTGTTCCGAGCGGCGTCTATTTCTATCAATTGCAGGTAGGCGCACTTGTGGAAACGCGTAAGATGCTTTTATTGAGATAGCACATTTAATTAAGGAGAAATAATCATGAAAGTACTTACGAGATCTATTACGGAGTTCTTCAAAATTCTCTACTGGTTCATTCCAGTCATACCACTTCTGGTAATTGTGTGTTCCCAATCTCAAATAGTCGTAAAGAACAAGCATGTAGAAATTACGGGATACTTTCAGAAGGATAGCCCCATTTCCAAAGTATATAATACCCAGCTTGACCAGATAGAACACCCGGATTCTGCCATATTTGTCACAGTCGCTAATGAGCTTATTCGGAAATCTGTAGTGTATGATAGCACCACCATGTATGCAACCATTTTTGTTCGTTCTGATGATAAAGTATCGCTTTATACACCAACCGGATCAGCTACTGGGTCTGCATACTCTCTCACACCATTGGGAGCACAATTGACGTACGCTACTTCCAACATTCCTCCCGGAATACTTGCCGGTCTTCGGGATAATATAACATTGGTATCCCAACTGCCTGCCAGTAATGAATGCGCGAATTCGTGTTTCACAATCATAATGGGTTTGATAAATAGATGGAATGATGCTGATAGCAGATTTGTAGAGTGTCTCGCTAACGGCGGTAGAGACTGTGGGTTTCTGAAAGCTCAGGCTGACGAGGCTTTTAGAGAAGCATGCACTGCTGCAGGGTGTTTCTTGAACTGCCAAGAAGGTGGACGTGCAGAGAGTTTTTTTGTCTCGATGATTCTTGGAGAGCGATGTCTAATCGATCGTTGAAAAAGATGTTTTTTTTCGGGTGGAGCGGCTTTTCTATTTTTTTGTGTCAATATCAAGGTCGGTGTATGAATATCCCGGCAACACACGCTCAGGTGTATAAAGATCAGAAGATTGACTGCGCTCGAACAACTGCTTGTCTCGAAGTACAGGTGCATATTGTTTTAAGACTAAAATAACTAATTTAAATAGGTGAGGATGTTATGAACCGATCAATTAAACGAGTTCTACGAACTTGTGGACTTGTTATAACGTTAGGAATAATCTTAGCGTATAGTTCTTGTGGTAGTGGCAGGCAGCTAGCGTCTCAATTGCCATTCGCGCGGACACCGGTG
>WJJN01000377.1 GCA_014729735.1 Candidatus Zhuqueibacterota bacterium | reverse complement strand
TGTGTCGTGGAAAACACCGTACGAAATATCGTGATCTTCTTTTCATCGGCGATTTCAACCAATTCCGGCGGAGGAACATTGTTATCCGTCACTACGATGCATGGCATATCAAATTTAAAAACTTTGCGGAGACTTGACTTGCGCGCTTCCGGAGACAGTGTATCCATATAAGCAAGTTCCGTATTGCCAATTAACTGAATTCGTTGATGAGTGAATACATCTACAAATCCGGTCAGAGCCAGAGCTGGTCTGTTCAACTCCGGCTCTTTGATGATTCGGTCGAAGCCATTGTCGTTATTGTAAACCTCAAACTTCAACCGTTTTTTATTTTCGTAATAGATAGTTTCTACTGTGATTTCGTTCATTTGAAATCAATTTCTATAATGACTCTTCTGTTCTTTTTATTTCTTTAACATCATACTTCTGATAATGCTTTTCTTTATATTTGATCAATTGACGTTCAAGTTTCTGAACAGCCAGATCAATAGATTTATATATGTCCTCTGTTTTTTCCGATACTTTCAATTTCGATCCATACACATTTATCAAAATTTCCGCAATCTGGATTTCTTTCTGATAATCCAATACAATATCACAATCAATTATTCCGTTATATACCTTTTCCAAACGTTTTACTTCATTTTGAGCATATTCTTTTAACCTTTTAGAAGGTTTATAGTGCCGTGCTGTGAAATTTACTCTCATGAAATCCTCCTTTAAAAATTTATATATTAAAAAAAATTAGTCGTCGCTATCGTCCGCACGGGGATGCGCTTGCTTATAAACTTTTTTCAGATGTTCGGCAGAAACATGAGTGTATATTTGAGTTGTCGATAAATTCGAGTGTCCGAGCAGTTCTTTGACTGCTAACAAATCAGCGCCTTCATTCAGTAGATGTGTGGCAAATGAATGACGCAGTACATGCGGATGGGTTTTCCCGGAGCCGACAATTTGCATTAAATACTTTTTAACACGATCGTGTACTTTTCTATTAGATAATTTATTACCAAATTTATTCAAAAACAAATGATGTGAGTCACTATTTTTCGCTTCCGTCAATGCTTTTCGATGTTTCAAATATTTTTGTAATGAATCCAGAGCTGCTCTGCCCAAAGGAACAATGCGTTCTTTGGCACCTTTTCCTTTCACCTTAATTAGTGCACTGTCGGAATCGATATCATCCAGTTCGAGATTAGCCAGCTCGCTGAGTCTGATTCCCGAGCTGTAAAGAATTTCAAGCATCGACCGGTCGCGGGAACCGATAAAAGTTGAGTCATCCGGGAGTTCGAGCACAGAAAGGATTTTCCGGAAACTGACATTCGGAGGGAGCTTCTTTTCAGTCTTCAGAGAAAATATTTGGGTAACCGGATTCTTTTTGATAATATTCTGCTGAGTGAGGTATTTGAAAAACGATCGAAGTGAAGCTATTTTGCGATTGATGCTGTTTGCTGAAATACCATCGTTCCTCAAATGTCCCAAAAATGATCTGAGAACGGTTTTATTTATTTGATTCACAGAAGCTCTGCTCTTTTTCTCTAAAAATTGAAAGAACTGATTTAGATCTGTAGCATACGCATTTATTGTGTGAGGGGAGTAGTTTCTTTCCATTTTCAAATAGAACAAATATTTATCGAGTAATTGATCCCACAATTGAAAATCATTTTGCAGGCTCTGTTTCTGTGAAATCTGCTTTCTCATATTTGCTTTTACACCTGGTGCAATACAGGTGTTCCCCATCCTTTGCTGTGTAGCGATCTTCCAAATAATTTGCCTGGCAATTGGGACAATTAACACTCACCGGTCTGTTCCAGGATACAAAATCACATTTCGGGAAATTGCTACAGCCGTAAAACACCTTGCCGCGTTTGGATTTCCGTTCGATTATCTCGCCGTTACAGTCTTCACGAGGACAGGCGACACCTATTTTGTACGGCATCGAATTTTTGCATTCCGGATAACCCGAGCACGCGAGAAATCTGCCGAAGCGTCCTACTTTTACAACCATCGGTCTGCCACATTTCTCGCACAATACTCCGGCATCTTCCACTTCGCCCTCGATCGGTTTTGTATATTTGCAATCAGGATAAGCGCTACAACCAATGAACTTCCCGTTTCTTCCCCAACGTGCAATCAATTGTGAACCACACTGAGGACAGCTCTCCTCGGTTTCTTCCATCAGCGATTCTTTGATTTTATCCTTGCGGGCATCCACCTCGGTGATCGCTTTATTGAAGGGCTGATAAAAATCGTTGATTACGCTGAAATATTCCTTATCGCCGTCTTCTACCTGATCCAGTTCTTCTTCCATCATTGCGGTGAATTTTACATTGAAAATGTCCGGAAAATTTTGGATCAATATGCTATTGACCGTTTTACCCAATTCTGTAGGGGACAGTTGTCTCGACTGCCTTTCGATGTATTTTCGCTGCAGCAGCGTGCTGATGATGAGCGAATAAGTACTGGGACGTCCGATTCCCAGATTATCCAGTTCTTTGACGAGGCTGCTTTCCGAATAGCGGGGCGGCGGTTTGGTGAAATGCTGTTTCGGGATCAAATTCAGCAGATCGAGAATTGCCCCTTTTTTCAAATTATCTGGTATTTTGACATTATTGTTATCATCTGTGTCATTTTTGTCTTCTTTGAAATCTTCATAGACCTGCAGAAAACCTCGGAAGGTTATTATCGATCCGGTTGTTCGAAACGAATAGATCACCGGCGAATTACCTTCTTTCGCAAGTATATCGATAGTTGTTTGATCCATGCGAGCCGGAGCCATTTGGCAGGCAACGAATCGATTCCAGATCAATTCGTAGAGTCTGTATTGTTCTTTGGAAAGATATTTTTTCAGAGTCTTCGGAGGTCGCTCCACGGAAGTCGGGCGAATTGCCTCATGTGCATCCTGTGCGCCTTTTTTCGTTTTATATGTCACAGCACGGTTCGGGAGATATTCCTTTCCGTACGAATTTAGAATGTACTCGCGCACAGACTGTACCGCCTCGCTGGCAATCCGTGTGGAATCGGTTCGCATATATGTGATTAGTCCCACACTACCTTCTTTACCTATCTCAATTCCTTCATATAATTGTTGGGCAATCATCATAATTTGCTTTGAGGAATATCCCAGCCGTTTCGCTGCCTCCTGCTGCAGCGTGCTGGTGGTAAAAGGCGGTGAAGGATTTCGTTTTACTTCTTTCTTTCGAATCTTATCGACGATAAATGTCTTTGTTTTAATATCATCGACAAGTTTCGTACACTCCTGTTCGTTGGGTATTTCCGGTTTGGATTTATCGATTTTGACAAGCTTCGACAGAAAAGAAGCAGTGCTCGCTCCCTGGAGTTCGGCGGTGATAGTCCAGTACTCTCGGGGAACAAATTTATCGATCTCGATCTCACGTTCAACGATCAGCCGCAATGCCACGGATTGCACGCGACCTGCGCTGAGTCCCTTGTAAATGGTATCCCACAGAATGGGACTCACCTGATATCCTACCAGACGATCCAGAACACGACGTGCTTTTTGTGCTTCAACTTTATTTTTATCAATTGATAGTGGATTTCGGATCGCTTTTACAACAGCATTTTCCGTTATCTCGTTAAACAGAATTCGATGAATCTTATCTGCTTTCGTCCTGATTTCTTCATATATATGCCATGCAATCGCTTCCCCTTCCCGGTCGGGATCAGTGGCTAAAAAGACTGCGTCCGAATTGGACGCCGCTTTTTTCAAATCGTTAAGTATCGATCCCTTGCCGCGGATCGTAATATAATCAGGTTCATAACTATCATCGAGATTAACGCCTAATTTCCCTTTTGGTAAATCTTTAACATGACCAATTGAAGAAACAACTACATAATCCTTTCCCAAAAATTTATTGATTGTCTTTGTTTTTGCGTTTGACTCGACGATTACTAATGATTTTGGCATATTTCCCTTTAATGTACATTATACGAGTTATCCAACAGAAAGAAAGAACCTTCTGTAACATCATCTGATTTAAAAAGAGTTTGAGAAACAATCTGTTTCATTTCATGAGCAGTCACCGGATTATTTTCTGAAAGAAGAGCTTTTTCTATGACCTGTTCCATCTCCATTTCATCTATAAGACCCAACTCTCTCAGTTGAATCAAATAACCGTACGCATTTGTTGAAATTGCCAGTTTTTCAAAATCATGGAGCATTCGATGGGTTTGAGGAGGTTCGACTTCTTGCTGTTCGGAACTGAGTTCTGCATTGACTTTTTCCAGAACCCACGAAAAGGCAAAACTAATTTCGCCCGGGCTGTAGCCGTTATCTTCAAGCTTTTGTGACAACAATTTGAATTGTTTGCTATCTTCCCACAGTTGGTTCGTGCGCATCTCATTGACAATATAGACAATTATTTCCATGACACGTTCATTCATTTCCCCTCTCCTTCCGTTAAGAGATTTGGATTTCAAAGATATGCAGGCTGTGGTTAATATAATAATATTTTAGTCAAATGCAAGCGTTATTACAATCATTTAATTTTGAATTTCTCAATTAGATTCATGACAGACTATCTTCGAGTAATTACAGCTATTTATAAATTGTAAACCTTCTATCGATCTGTTCACAATTGCCTTCATGGAACATTTTACATACATATATCGGCAATCGTATTATCGCCCGCAACATTTTTTATACTTTTTCCCGCTTCCACAGGGACAGGGATCATTTCGTCCGACTTTTGGCTCCGCAACAACAGGAACCCGCTTTTTCTGTTTCGGCGGCATTCCGGGCTGCTGCTGAGATCCTTGTGCCGGTGCACCACTTCCTGTGAATCCCATACCATCAGCAGATTCGTGGACTTCGCTCATTTCTTTCGGAGTTCTACGGCGAACCTGCTGCGGCTCCTGCTGAAGCTGCGCACGGAAAACGAGCTCGATCACGTGCTCGTTCATATTCGAAAGCATATCTGTAAAAGCTCTGAATCCTTCACTCTTATATTCGAGCAACGGATCCTTCTGTCCGTAAGCTCGTAAATTAATGCCCTCCTTTAACTGGTCCATTTCATAAAGGTGATCTTTCCAGTGTCTATCAATCGATTGCAGCATCGCAAGGCGCTCCAGCATTCGCATTTGCCTGTCACCAAGATACTTCTCTTTTGCATTGTACAAATCGATTGCTTTTTTATGGTAAATATCAAATAGCTTTTCCGGGGACAAATCCGTGGGGATTTCATCTTTATTTTTATAAATCGGCTCCATCATCATGATGCGTTGAAAATCAGAAGACATTGCGTCCCAGTTCCAGTCTTCGACATAGGAATCTTCATTGGTATATGATTTGATTTTTTCATCGATCACATTATCAAGAATATCGATGATTTCCTCTTTCAGATTTTCGCCGCTCAATGCATGAGAACGCATGTTGTAAATAACTTCACGCTGCTGATTCATTACATTATCATATTCCAGAAGATGTTTTCGAATGTCGAAGTTATGCATTTCCACTCGTTTCTGCGCCCGCTCGATAGACTTTGTGATCATAGAATGTTCGATAACCTCGCCCTCATTCACGCCCATGCGATCCATAACGCCGGCGATGCGATCGGAGCCGAACAGCCGCATCAAATCATCTTCCAGTGAAAGAAAGAAACGTGACGATCCGGGATCTCCCTGTCTCCCTGCACGACCGCGCAACTGCCGGTCGATGCGTCGCGATTCATGCCGCTCGGTACCAATAATATGCAAACCGCAGGGAATGTCGCTTTGACATTCATCCAGATTTATATTTTCAGGGATTTCCCGATTATTGTCATCAATCAGAAAACAACCACCCTCGCAAGCAACAACGCCTTTGCCAAGCTTGATATCCGTGCCGCGCCCCGCCATATTCGTGGCGATTGTCACGTTGCCCGGTTCTCCTGCTTTGCGCACGATATGCGCCTCTTCTTTATGATGTTTTGCATTCAGCACCGAATGTTTGATACCGGCTCGCTTCAACATGCGGCTCAATGTTTCCGAGGCTTCCACAGAAATCGTTCCAACAAGAATCGGACGATTTGCCTTGTGCATTTTGATGATCTCATCGATCACTGATTTATATTTCTCCCGCTTGGTCCGATAAATATGATCTTCATAATCCATGCGCCGTATCGGTTCATTCGTCGGGATCACGGTCACGTCCAGTTTGTAAATTTCCCAGAATTCATGCGCCTCGGTTTCCGCTGTACCGGTCATACCTGCAAGCTTGGAATACAGCCGGAAGAAATTCTGCAACGTGATCGTCGCCAGGGTCTGGGTTTCCCGCTCGATTTTTACGCCCTCTTTTGCCTCCAGTGCCTGATGCAAGCCATCGCTGAACCGCCGTCCCGGCATCAGCCTGCCGGTAAATTCATCGACGATCATCACTTTGCCGTCTTCGGAAACCACATATTCCACATCTTTTTCGAACAGTGAATAGGCTCTCAACAACTGGCTGATATTGTGGATTTTCTCACTCTTCTCTCCGTATTCCTGATTCAGGGCTTCCCGGGCTTTTAATTTATCCTCATCGCTCAGCGACTCATCTTTATCGATTTTATCGAATTCAGTGGACAGATCGGGGAGCACGAACATCGTCGGATCCTGCGGAGATAAAGCCGCTCGTCCTTTTTCGGTCAGGTCGATCACATTGCTTTTTTCGTCGATGGCATAATA
>WJJN01000376.1 GCA_014729735.1 Candidatus Zhuqueibacterota bacterium | reverse complement strand
CGGATCCAGTATAATGAGATCGAATTCGCGGCGTGAGTCGCGATATCTTCGCAACTGTGTGAAAACATCAGCTTCCGTATGCTCGTTTCTATCCGCATCTATTTCGTTCAGTTCCGCGTTTTTAATCGCTAGTTCAACAGCGCCTGCGGAAGATTCGATATTGGTAACCGAAGCAGCCCCTGAAATTAATGCAGGGATCGCGAATCCGTCAGTATATGAAAAGCAATTCAGGATTTCCCTGTCCCGAGCGTAATTGCCAATTGCAGACCTGTTTTCCCTCTGATCGAGATAAAAACCGGTTTTCTGCCCGTGTTTTACATCCACGAAATAGCTGATGTCTGATTCTTTGATTTCTATTAAATCCGGCGGTAGCTCTCCGGCTATGACGCCTGTTTTCTGATCCAGATTTTCCTTTTCACGCACTGATACATCGGAACGCTCGTATATGCCCTTGCAAATTATTAATTCCTGCAATTGACTGATAATCGTCTGCTTCCATAATTCAGCTCCGGCAGTCAAAAATTGGCACACCAGATAATCGGCATAGCGGTCGACAATTACACCCGGAAGAGAATCCGATTCGGCGTTGACCAGCCGGTATGCATTCACGCGATCCCGGGTAATGAGCGATTCACGAAGCCGAATTGCCCGTTCGAGACGAGAGCGAAAAAAATCCATTGTCACGGGCTCGTTTTCATCGAAAGTCCAGATTCGCACCGTAATTTGTGATTGCGGAGAATAGGCTCCCCGACCGAGAAACCTGCCGTCGTGGGCGATAATATCCACTGTTTCACCAAACTGTGGATCGCCGTTTATTTTCGCTATTGCCCCTGAAAAAACCCAGGGATGATGCCTTAACAATGATTTTTCACGTTTTGCTTTCAGTAAGATGGAATTCATTTTTTGCTTTCATTTGTGACTGAGTAATTATTCTGAAGGAAATATAATGAATAAATTTCAATGTTACAAGCATCTTTTAATAAAATCAAGCCTTATCTTCGCTCCCGGATCTTCTGAGAAAATCTTTTGGAGGTGTTCACAGGGATAGTCATTGCAGTGGGCGCAGTTTTTCAACTGTTTTTGCTGTGCGCATTTTCTTATCTGGCAATCGATGCACGCGGCAAACAATTTACCGGAGATTGAAAGACAGCCATCACATTCAGTGAAATCTTCCGCAGACATCTCCATACCATATAGTTCGCGGGTCATTTCTGCGATCACTTCACGCATTTTTGCTTTCTTTGCGGCATTCTTTTCAATGCTCATCCAGTAAATAGGACAGCCGTCACACAACAAACCACAATAAGCTAATACGGAATTCATGTTATGATTCCTTTTAGGTAATATTCGGATTCTATTTTTCGGCTTTCGCAGATGAAGAGCATTCACCGGTGAATTTATATTTTGAAGAATGGTTATACTGGATATCTTCTGAATTCGGATTGAAGAAAAACAGGGACGTATTCACCGGCAACTTATTTTTTTGCGGTGAAAAAGAGAAAACCCTGGCACGAGAGACCAGGGTTTTTGTTAAGCAGTTCTTCCTATATTACGGAAACGTTGGTTGCTTGTAAGCCTTTAGGGCTTTGTTCTACTTCGAACTGAACCTGCTGACCTTCTTCAAGGGTTTTGTAGCCGTCGCCGTTGATAGCTTTGTAATGAACAAACACATCATCGCCAGCTTCGCGCGTGATGAATCCGTAACCTTTAGAACCGTTGAACCACTTGACTGTTCCTTTTTCCATGGAAAAATACCTCATAAAAAATATATCTGTTCCGTACAACTGTGCTTTCGAACTGTTCCGGGCAAAAAAAAACCGCTTGGAATAGCTATACTACACTATTCCCCGCGATTTAAAGTTTGTTGCTATTGCATTGCTTTTAAAAACTTTCATTACCAAAAACAGAAAAAAGAAAACAGTGTACATTTAATTGACTTCCCAATATATGAAATATAAAACAAAAAAGCAAATATTTTTTTAACTTTTTCTATACTATTTGATTGATGTAAAATTTATTATATGTTAACACACAGCAATAATTCAAAATATCTAACGCACAATTAGTAATTTTTTCCATGCATTCTGGAGTTTAGACCGCATTGTGATTATATAAACGCCGCTACCGATTTTTTTGCCATTCTCTAAATGACCATACCAGTTATATGTATTCCAGCCTGATGAAAATTGCGCTTCTGCAAGAGTCGAAATCCTCGTTCCGGCAACATCGTAAATCTCCAACCGTACTTTCGAATCTGTAATAAGCTTAAAATTGATTTCCAGATTATTATCCTGATCCGGTCTGAATACATTTTTATCAAAGTTCAGGGTTCCGTCATCAAGAACATTAACAACAGTACTTACCGTTTTCGTAATACCAGTGGAATCCGTTGCCTGCAGCTCAAATGTTATTTGCTCTTTCACTTCTTCCGTTCTCATCCGGTCAATGGTAAATACTGGATCGACTTCCGTCAGGATGCCGGCTTCCAGAATTGTAGATCGAATAAATCCGTCAGCGAATGTGGAGTCGACGCTACCATCCGCAAAATAAATCCGAATATCCCATCTGTCAATGCTAATCGAAGTCCGGGCATAAACACGAATTTCGTCTCCAATGTTAGCTGTCGCCGGATGTGCTTCAATATACGGTTCCCACACAACAGGCGGTGGCGGGACCGGTCGGGCAATTGCATAGACCGTGCTCTCTGAGATATTATTTCCCGCTGTCGTATCGTTTTCCGAGAATATTTCGCATCTGTTTATTAGTGGAAACGGAGTCGATGGTAATGAATCAATGACCTGCGACTGAAATGAAAACTGTGTTGAATCGCCAAAATTCAATGAATCGATCTGCCAAAAAAGTGTATCTCCATTTTGCTCAACAACTGTAGGATTTATCTCCGAAATCGAAACAAAATCCGGTATCAGATTCCGCAACGAGATATCATAAGCCGTCGCCGGACCATTATTTGCAATTTTCAGATCATAACGATAGTTATCATTTTCTAACACTGCAGAGACCATTTCACCGTTTATTTCGATGATAGTATCAGTAATCACGTTTTGCGTTACAACAAGATCGTAGCTTTCATGCGGTTCCGGCAGGATCCGGTGAGAAACCAGCATGGTATCCAATACAATGTTGTTTCCATCCGAAGAATCGTCGGTTGAAAATAGCGATGCCGAGTTGATCAATTTCGCGAGAGAAAGGGGTGATTTTGAACTGAGTTGCAATCTCATCGCAAAATTCATGACCTGCTGTGGCACTATTGCATCAATATTCCATCTCAGGGAATCGGTGGTCATTATTTGCGCTTCTGGTAACACGTCGATTAACTTCACCGAATCCGGCAATATGAAGGACAGTTGGATGGAATCCGCAGCGTACTGACCAACATTCCTTATTGATAGATCGTAATTATAGCTGTCTCCGGGTTTTAGGACAAAAATCGTATCAGCATTTATCACGATAAAACTATCTGCCCTCACTTTAGCTGCCAAATCGAGATCAGTCAATCCCTTCTCGTTATTGCTATATTCAATTGCGTAAACCGTAGTAATATAGCGATTGTTTGCTGAAGAAGAATCATTATCAACAAATACTTCGCAAATATTTAGCAGTGGGAACGGAGCGAATGGAAGATCGCCGAATACCTGAGTTTCGAACGCAATTACAATGGAATCACCACTCGTTAACGAATCGAATCGCCAAAAAAGAGAATCCGCGTTTTCCAATAAAGGAGATCGACTGAAATTTGAAACATTCACGGAATCCGGGATGTAATCCAGAAGCTCAAGATTGCGAGCAGTTTCATCTCCTTCGTTTTCTACTATTATTTTATAAAAGAAACTGTTACCCATGAATACAGCAGGCACTGTTTCCCCTGCCAATTCAATCATCATATTCGTGGATACGCTCTGTCTGATACTAATATCAGTAAAGACTTCAGGCGACGTCGTTCTATTGATCCCGAATACAGCGTTTTCTGACCGATTGTTTCCAGTCACAGTGTCACTCTCAGCGATTAGCCGACAAGCATTAATTAAAATGAATGGTGAACTCGGGAAAGTGTCAGCAGCCGTTAGTTCAAACGAAATCCTCACAGAATCTCCGGCTGCCAGCGAATCGAATTTCCAGAACAGGGAATCTTCATTCTGAACCTCTGGCGTGATCGAAGCGGCGAAGAATGTCACCGAATCCGGAAGATAATCAACTACCGCAAAATTGCGGGCGATATCCGGTCCGAAGTTTTTAATATTCAAATGCCAAAGAAAACGATTTCCCTGTAGTACAGCCTGAACATCACTCCCCATTACCTGAATCACTGTATCGGTCTCGGCAAATTGTGATATAGCGAGATCGTATTGCCCAACAGGCTTTGGTGTAAAATGAAGTATCCGGATCGTATCGGCTGCGATATTATTGGTTAATAACGAATCATTTTCGAGATTAATTCGGGCGTTCCCGATTAATTCATTCAAGTCTCCTGGAATATCCTTATCGAGTCGTACTGTCACTATAATATTCTGATTATTTTGCGGATCCAGCCCGGCGAGCTCCCATTCAAGTGTATCGATTGTCGAAGGTGGCAGCAGTGATGCGTTCAAAAAGCTGACTGAATCAGGTAGTTTGAAAAGTATGCTTAATGAATCCGAGCGAACCGATCCCAAATTGCGAATCGACAATTCATAGTTGAACTGATCGCCTGGCTCCACCGCAGCCACTGTATCTTCATCAATCACACGAAATGTATCTGTTTCAGAGATGAGGCTCAGTTCAACATCTGTAAATTTCGGTTCTTCGATTACCCGTTCAATCGCATATACTGTAAGCCAGGAGAGATTATTTTCCAAAAGTGTGTCATTCGGAGCAATTATCCGGCACGTGTTCACAAGCGGGAAAGGAGTCAACTGTAATGAATCAGACACACGAGCCTGAAAAGTAATTAGTATCGAATCACCGGCTGCGAGAGAATCAAACTGCCAAAAAAGAGTGTCTCCCATTTGCTTTGAAACAGGAAGATTGATATTGAAAGTTGATACAGAATCCGGCATCTGATTTTGCACCTCAAAATCGTGCGCCGTTACAGGTCCGTTGTTTTTAATATTCAATCTGTATTGCAGGCTGTCTCCCAGTAAAACTGCCGGTATTGCCTGTCCATCAATGTCCAATGCTGTATCGGTTTGAGCTGATTGACTCAGGGAAAGATCATAATTTTTCGGCAGTTCCGGCACAGAACGACGAATGATTCTCACGGTGTCTGTAGCGACATCGCGTTCGTAAAGCGCATTATCAATAGTATGTAGAATAGCTTCACTGGGCAGTGTCACCAGCTCCTTCGGAACTTCCGATGCGAGTTGAACCGAGACGACTATTTCTTCATTTCTGCCGACCTGAAATATCGGAAACTCCCATACAATTGAATCACCGGCGCTCTCTGTCGGTTGGATGGAAGCATCCCGAAAGCTCACAGAATCAGGCAGATGTAAAACTAATGTCACGTCTTTCGCATAATACTTGCCAATATTCCGAATTTTTAATTGATACTCATAATTATCCCCGGGGTAAATAGCATTCAAAGTATCCGCATCAATAATGACCGTTGTATCTGTCCTGGAAGCCAAATTAAGTGTCAGATCAGTTGAAAGATCGTCCGGCGGACCACCAACGAAATAAAATCCTCTTCCGCCGGAATATTGATTCCCAAAATATGCTTTTAAATCAACAGCCCGCCAGGTGCGGTTGTATTCCGGGTCCGGAGTTGCATGTGCCATTACATAGAAATTTTGAATAACCTTGTAAAGCTGATCGTAGATGTCTTTGATCGACACATGATTGGTCTTTTTTAAAAAAAGTCCACCAGTCATCTGTGCAATGTATTTCAATGTTTCCGTATTTGCAGAATCGCTTAAAGCGATTGTATAAACCGGAAGGTTATACGCTCTGGCACTGTCGATAACACTTTCTTCGGTATTCTCCGGGCTCGAGCTGTTATCCTCTCCGTCCGCATAAACGACAATAGCCCTTCTGCCATTCGCGAATTTCGTTCCCTCAATAGCAAGCATCAATGCGTCATAAAGAGCAGTTTTCCCCTTTGATTCAGCATTTTCAACTATTTGCCGAATAGCATCCATATCGTCTGTCATCGGCTGGTAGGCTTTTATTTCATGATCAAAAACAATAACACCTGCGCTATCCACGGGACGCATGCCCTCGACAAAGCTGAGGACCGCTTCGCGGGCATCTGAAATTTCATTTGCCATGCTGTAGCTGGCATCCATTACCAGCATCGTGCTTGTCGGATAATTCATCGATTCCCGGATTTCCGTAAATAAAGGTTGTGGAATCTGTTGATAAGTGTCCGGATCTTCGGGAACCATTGGATCCTGCTCGTGGTATTCCAACACAGATTGCCATATCTGTTTTATGAGCTCTCCGTTTTCTGCGACATCATCCGGTCCAAGCCAACGTGATGTATCTGCAAGACCGATGACAATCTTTTTGTGAAAGCTATCCAATACAGAAATTGTCGAAATTACAGGATAAGGAAAATGTCCTGAGAGTCCGTATAACTCGATTTCATTATTGATCGAAATATTATTGATGCAAATATTCACATTATCTGCCATCGCTTTCTGAGAATAAGAAAATTGCGCCTGTATACTCAGCGGAATAAAAACAATCAAAAAAATGAAAACGATTAACGGTTTATGAATTTTGTTTAGGAGGGCGATGCTCATTGAACCACCCTTTCTTTATTTAATCCATGTTGTAACTTTTCATTTTATCTATACCTAAATGCAATTAATATTGCGTAAAAATATAATGAGAATATAATTGTTTATCTCAATATACTATTAATAGTTGAATCTTTAAGAATCATTTCATATATTACTACTTATAATTAGAATCGCTTATTTAAAGATTGTGACTTCAAATGATTGCCATTATATCACTACTACTCGTCGTATTGTTTTCGATATTGATTACTCGAATCGCGACACTAGCGCTAACACACACCGGATTATCACGGGAAGCAGCCCGCTTTCAGGCGCGTTCCGCGTTTACCGGCTCCGGCTTTACAACCTCTGAATCTGAAAAAGTCGTAAATCATCCAATACGTAGACGCATCGTCCTTTTACTTATGCTTTTGGGAAACGCAGGTGTGGTCACCGCCGTATCTTCCCTTATTCTCTCTTTTGTCAGCAGTAGTGATGATGCCGCATTAGCAATTCGAATCGTTTTTCTTGTTGCCGGTCTCGTACTGTTATGGAGCTTTGCATCGAGCAAATGGGTCGATAAATGGTTATCGACACTTATTGATAAAGCATTAAATAGATTTACAAGTCTGGATGTCACAGATTATGCCAGTTTATTGCATTTGATTGGAGATTATCGATTAGCTGAAATGCAAGTAAAGGAAGAAGACTGGATTTCCGGAAAAACCTTGCAGCAACTCAGGCTCAGGGACGAGGGAGTGAATGTCCTGGGGATTCAAAGAAAGGACGGAACATATCTTGGCTCACCCGGTGGTGATACAGAAGTTTGCCCTGGTGATTCTATGATCTTGTATGGCAGAGTAGCAGCGCTGCGTGAATTGGATTCCCGGGAAAAAGGGTATTCCGGTGACCTCCAACACGAGAAAGCAGTTGGAGAACAGCAGAATATCGAATTGCAGGAGAAAAAGCAAGATTATCAGGAACAGCATAAATCGAAGGATTAGAACGGCACTAATGGTGTGACTATACTCGTTATGGAGTAAAAATAAATGTCTGAACATATAATTATTAGTCTTGGCAGCATTTTGTTAATGGGGATCGGAGCACAGTGGCTAGCATGGCGGCTGCGATTTCCATCCATCGTATTCTTAATACTATTCGGATTCATCGCCGGTCCTGTGACCGGATTTATGCGTCCGGATGAATTGATGGGCGATCTGCTATTTCCGCTCGTTTCTATTTCTGTCGCCATTATATTATTCGAGGGCGGAATGACCTTACGCCTGGACGAACTGCGGAGCATCGGAAAAGTCGTTTTGTTGCTCATCTCTGTCGGAGTGCTGATAACGTGGGCAATTACAACCCTTGCTGCGATTTACATCCTTGATTTGCACTGGGAGGTATCCCTTTTGCTTGGAGCAATCCTCGTTGTTACCGGTCCAACGGTTATCGGACCTTTACTCAGGCATATCAGACCCAAGGAAAAGGTTGCTGATATTCTAAAATGGGAAGGAATCATCATTGATCCTATCGGCGCGATATTGGCTGTACTTGTTTTCGAAGCCATTATTGCAGGAGAAGCATACCAGGCTGTTACCGTCGTATTGTTGAGCATTTTCAAAACGATTTTTTTCGGCGGACTTATCGGGCTGGCATTCGCCGGATTTTCATTATTTTTACTTCGCAGGTTCTGGCTGCCGGATCATCTTCAAATACCAACGACTCTCACATTTGTGGTTGCCGCGT
>WJJN01000375.1 GCA_014729735.1 Candidatus Zhuqueibacterota bacterium | reverse complement strand
GTGATAAGCCGCTTGAATACGGCGGATTTTTAGCATTGAATGATTATGTAAAAAAGATCGATAAAGAAACAGCAGGCAACTACCTGCTGTTCGATGCCGGCGATTTCATGACAGGAAATCCGATTTGCGATATCGAGGTAGGTGGCGCCAAAGGCGGTGCGATGATCTGGTTCATGAACTATGTTGGCTACCACGGAGCAACTGTCGGGAATCACGAATTTGACATCTCTGTGGATAATTGCAAAAGACTAATTGGGTTATCCGATTTTCTCATGATATCGAGCAACCTGTTCACAGCAGATGGCAAATTATTTGCCGATAAGCCGTACCATATTTATGAAAAAAACAATTTGAAGATCGGTGTTATCGGAGTGATGGTTCATGAGCTGGCTGGTTACCTCAATGCGGAACAGCAGCAGCAGGTTTATACAAGACCGCAGGCAGATATCGTGCAGTCCATTGCTGATAAAATCGACGATGAAACGGATTTAATTGTCGTGTTGTCCCACGCCGGAATCGAACAGGATAGTTATCTGGCAAAGCAACTCGATGATCGTGTGGATATCATCATTGGCGGTCACAGCCATACTAAATTGAATGAAGCCAGAATCATTAATGGAAAGATATTATTCCAGGCTGGCTCGAAATTGATATATCTGGGAAGATTGGATGTGACTGTTGCTGCCGATACTGTCCGGGATTTTCAGAGTGATTTGATGTTTTTGGATGCAACTCATATTCAAAAAGATCCGGTTCTGGAAGCCGAAATAAATAAATATACCAAGCTAATCGATGAAAGATACGGAAGAGTCATCGGCAATTTATCCACTCCCTGGAAGCGGAACAGCAGGGGAGAGAGCAATCTCGGTAACTTTTTAACCGATTGCATGCGTGAATTTACAGGCGCTGACTTTGCAGTTCTGAACAGCGGCGGTATTCGGGCGGGACTGCCAAAGGGCGATATACGGGCAATCGATATTAAGGAAATATTGCCTTTCACGAATCCGGTATGCCATTTTGAAATGAATGGCACCGGAATAATGAAAATACTGAAGACAAACGCCGAGGCAACCGCGGAGCGGAGTTTCGGGATTTTACAGGTTTCGGGAGTGGAATATCACTGGACAACGGATGAAGCCGGAGACGCAGTCATTACGCGTGTGACCATTGCCGGCGAAAAACTCGATCCTGAAAAAATATATAAAGTCGCAACGGTGGATTATGTTCTGGCAAACGACGAAAAATATTTCGGGATGAATGTAGACGATTTCACCAATATGGGCACGCCAATCGCTGATGTCGTAATTAAAGCCATTGAAAATAAGGGCAAAATCGATTCCCGAATCGAAGGACGAATCGTGAAAGAATAATATTGGATAAAGATTTCCGAAGTCTCAAAGACTTCGGAAATCTGAACTATATGATCAATTTCCAAAGCTTGCCGAATGCATCTTCCAGGGCATCGCCCAATTCCTTGCCTGGCTGTGTGGTTAAATCCGATTCATTATCAAAAACCGCGTACGGAACTTTTATTCCGTTCACATCGATATAATCCGGATTATCTTTTGTCAATTTTTCCCAGTCGTTTGTTTTATAATAGAATTCCATTTTCTCATCCGGCAGCGAATGATATAAAATCGAATCTTCCTGCCCTTTCCGGGAACGCAGGCGGTTTTTCCGCAGCGATTCTTCATACGAAACCTTGATGTAAAAAATACCTGCTTTTTTCAATATCTCTTCGTCAACATAGGAAAGCGCCTCGCCAATGCCGTTTTCGCCACCACGGGCAAATTCGAATATCGCGGTATGTGTTTTGTGATAGTCCGGATTATTAGCCAGCTTACGCGCATACGCGACATTCATTTTTTCGATGAACAAATTCCAGATAAAATGATCTTTGAAATAATAGTCTTCATCCGTAAAAAGCCGGTTTTTGCCATGCTTCGAAAGAATATCATCGATCACAAAACTATCCCAGACATAGGGAAAATCATCGATCTCCTCGAACTCGCCGATATGAAATCGCTTCTTTCTTGTTTCAAGATCGGTTTTCTTAAGGAAGTCGATGACTTCCGATTTCCCGGATGCCGGGCGTGCGGTTAAAATGATAATATCAAATGTGTCTTTTCCCATAATGAATCACCATGTAAGTTATATTATTTTCCTTTTCTTTTTGCCTGCGGAAATGCGTACCAAATTCTGACCGCCAGAATGAAACCTAAAATAGCAAACGGCAGCAGGAACGGAGACCAGTAGCCCCAGCTTTTTGAAAGCAGAAAACCGAGCGAAATCGATTGCAGCCCGGTTCCCAGATACACGAATCCGTCGATAAGTCCCACCGCAGTGGCTGCTCCCTTGCGACCACCGAAATCCATTGTCGCAGTACCCGAAAGCATTCCATGCGTACCAATGACGCATAATGACATAAACGACACGATTGCACCGAGAATGAACGGATTCATATCAAGCACAAATCCCATTGCGAATGTCAACACGACCATCAGCCCATAAAATAATGCAGCGACCGGACCGCGACGGGAGCCGAATATTTTATCGGAGACAAAGCCCGCGAATATGCCGCCAAACGAACCGGCGAGCATCAGAATGAGTCCCCAGTGTGCGCGCATGAAATGATCCGGACTGAGATTGATTTCATTTGTAAAAATGAGGTACCAGTGCATAATTCCGTTTCGAAGCACGCCGGTGCAAAATTCGATCAGTGCAATAGTGATAATGATTTTATTCGTAAGAATTTTCTTGAGAAGTATTCCCAGATTGAAGGGTTCGTCTTCCTCGCCGGAAGAGGCATCGGCGGTATCGAAATCTTCGAAACCCGCCTCGCTGGGCTTGTCTTTCAGCAAAAATAATTCGATAATCGCGAATGCACCCAGTAAAATGGCTGGAATGAAAAACACCCACCAGGTCTGGTCAACGCCTGCCGTATCGATATTAAGCAGATTCCTCAATCCGACCTGAATGAAACCGAGCTCAGTTGCAACAACTGCTCTGGTCGCTTCGACAATGGCAACTCCCCAGTCGAAGGCAAAGTAAATTCCCATTGAAATGAGAATGCCGAAAATACCACCAAAAATTCCCCGTTCACGCACATGAAACCAGGATGAATTCACTTTCACAATCGCCACCGCACCAAAAGACTGACAGTACATATTAAATGAGTAGATAATCGAAAATATCAGCGCGATATTGATTGCCGCCTGTTTAGCAACCACCATGTATGTGAAAATACCGAGCAGAATATTCATTAGCGCACTTCCTATTGCGCCAATCAGAATTGCTTTCTTGCCGCCGATCCTGTCCGTAAGCGGACCGTTGATCAGAAACGCGAACGCGTACGTAATCGTCCCTGCGCCGAAAATGAGACCGAAATCCGTTTTGGTCATCAAATCTCCTAGCGCATTTTTGGAAACGGTGAGATTATAACGCCCCATATAAAGGAATGCGTACGTAAGCCCCATTGGAAACCAGTTTAGAAATCGCCTGAAACGAAATGCATGTGAATGAACCGGTTTATCCAAAACAATCGAATTTGCCATCAGTTGCTCCGGGATTGGTAAATATCTAATTCTGGTGAAAATGTTAAAGTGAAGTAATAATAATCATTCCGGTGTAAAAAATCAAGGACAAAATAAAAAAGATGTAACCAGAGATCATGAACGAAATGGGGGGCATGTTTTTAAAGTTTTATGATCTCTAATTACATCTGTTAAGAAAGTAATAAATTTTCAAAATAGAAATGTGATACAGGGCACTTTGTTCAAAAAAAATCTTGACTTTTAAAGAAATTTTTATTATGTTTAGCAGACAATGGGGCTATAGCTCAGTTGGGAGAGCGCTTGACTGGCAGTCAAGAGGTCAGGGGTTCGAATCCCCTTAGCTCCACGAACTGTAAAAACCGTAATTTCCCTTGAATACAGGAGATTGCGGTTTTTTTTGTCTGATTTTTGCCAAGTTGATTAGTTTACAGGTAGATCGGGCGTTATAATTGTAAATTTAATTTCACCCGGTTGCGATGTATAGACTCATTTATTCAATTTGGATGCTTTCGATTTCATGTGTCAAGAGTTTAGCCTTTCTAAGAATGTTTCTGCGCAATTCGCTCATACAACTCGTACAGTACGAATTCCAACAATGCGAGCTGCGCGATGCGAGCCTGGCAGGAATAGCCGCCTAACTGGACGTCCGGGATGCTGGTGACCAGGCTGACATCGGAAATTTCAGCCAGCGGTGATGGCGAAAAGTTGGTGATGCCCACAGTAAACGCGCCGTGCTCATTGGCATTGTTTACAGATGAGATGATTTCTTCTGTTTCCCCGGAATAGGAAATGCCGATCAGCACGTCATCACTATTCAGTACGGACACAAGGTTATGAATAATGGACGGATCAGTGGGGCAGGTACTGTAAAGCCCAACGCTGCCGAGTGAATCGCACAGAATATGGGCAACCCCTGCTGATCCGCCCAGACCAACAATCAAAATTTTATCCGCGTCAATCAGTCGATCGGCAATAATTCGAATATTTGCATAATCGCAATTGCTGATAGTCGATTCCAGTCGTTCAACCATATTTTGGAACAGCGCCCCTTTCTTGTCCTGCGGATCTAATTGGGGATCGATTTCCTGCAGGGTTTTGCGACCATGTCGCAGGAGCACTGTCACCAAAGCCGTTTTGAAATCAGAAAAGCCAAAATAGCCCAGTGATCTGCAAAAACGCAGCACAGTCGCATCACTTGTTGCGCACTTATTGGCAAGGTTTTGCAGCGACAGTGTAATGACTTCCTGTGCATTGTTTTGTACAAATTCTGCCACTCGTTTTTCCGAAGCCCGAAATGAATTGTACTTTTTATTAATAAGATCAAGCGGATCTTTCATAAGTGCTATTTCCTTCTTTTGCAAACGGGATAACAAGTTTATTCAGCCAATTGACAAATTCACATTGTCTGATTGAGTCCGATAGCAGGTCGTCATCGATTGCCAGTTGCCAGCGCAGGTCTTTTCGATCCTGTTCTGCTGCCAGCGATTCTAACTGGTCAACATAAATTTTCATGTCCGAACTGTTCCTGAAAAATCCGTACCGGATCAGCTTTTCTTCTCTGGCTAAAATTAACCGGGCGACTTCGTGCACATTATATTCGGGGTGATATTGTGTTGCCCAGAACGTTCCGTTTTTATAGCGGACGCTCACCGCCTGGACATTGGTAAAATCATTGCTCGCCAGATGTTCGGCGCAATCGGGTAGTCGGGTAATTTCGTCATCATGGCTGATGAAGCCATCAAATACCAGCGGTTTCCCTTCGTACATCGGGTGATTTTGCCCTGCTGGTGTCAGATGGATTTTACGGGCAACACCCATTTCCCGGCCTTTGGGATTGGGTTTCACTTCGCCGCCCGCGGTGTAAACGGCGATTTGCGCAGCCCAGCAGCTACCGAATTGCGGGATTCCCGCTTCATATCCCCGATCCGCAAGCTCGATCATTTTCGTCACCCGCTCATCGTCTGTGTGATAAATAGTCAAATTGCAGCCGGGCCAGAGTATTCCCTGATAGGCGTTAATTTCGTCGCTATTTGGCAACACAACACCCGGATCACTGGAATAGTAAATGTCATATTCTGCATCCGGTAAATGTTGAAGAAGTATATCCGCGTAAAGTTGTCCAGCAAGCCGCATCCCAACGGAATTGAATTGTTCTCTGCTTGGTTCAGGATAACCGTCTATTATTAAGAATCGTAATTTATCAGGCATTGTATCATACCATTTAGAATATTTAATTGTATCGGAATTTGAAAGTTAATTATTGTAAAACCGCAGATTACACGGATTTCACAGATAAAAATTTAATTGATATGTGAAATCGGCAGTATGTTTTTTCATTAATTAATTTACGAAGCCAATTTCTCAATTAGCGATGGAAGTTCCTGATAGTTTTTAAACATAGCGTCAGCCTTTGTTTTTGAACTTCCGCGATCAATAGCTGCTGTGCACAGAATCGCACGTGCGCCTAAATTTTTCGGACCTGCGATATCATTATGTTCCCGATCGCCAATGTGAACCAGTTCGTCTAACTGAACCCCAAGGCGCTGGCAGGCACTATAGAACATTACTGGTTCTGGTTTTGATTTACCAATTTCGTCAGAAAAAATGAGCACATCGAAAAAATCCAGAAGTCCTTCATCTGCAAGCAATTGTCGCAGCGCTCGTCCCGGACTGAATATCGTGTCCGAAATCACACCCAGCCGGTATTTGCCATGGAGTGATTTGATCGCCTCATGAACACCTTCAACAAAATCTGGGCGAAATTCGAGCTCCATGTTTTCATGAAGACGAACCAACTCCTCCATCTCGCCATCAGGTAGCGTTACTCCCAGTCCGCTCATTATAATGGACAGTCGTTCCAGAACCGACCATGTGACATGGTGTTCGTGCCAGACTTTACGAAACGCAGCATCTGCTGTATCATATACCCTTGTGACAAGCTCATAATCTACTGGCGTATGTTTTTC
>WJJN01000374.1 GCA_014729735.1 Candidatus Zhuqueibacterota bacterium | reverse complement strand
TACCAGCTTTTTTTCCTGTTCGACTATCTTATCAATATTCAAAAAATCTATACTGCCGTCAAGTGGATAAAAGTTATTGTTTTCGATAATTCCATAGTCTTTGGGCAGAAACCGTTTGTGCGGTTGCATAAACGTTCTGAAAACAAGCTTATTGTCCAGTATGATGTGGTACGAACGATTAATCGAGGGCGTTTTTACGAAACGGTCGTAATCCGAAAGATAGTGCCGGGATTCATTCTTATCCAATTGGTAGATGATATATGATTCGCTGAGAAAGCCGATCTTGTACATATCCAGCTTCTGCCGCACACCGGTCTTAATCGGTGATTTCAATTCTTTTCGAAGCAGTTTTCGCCAACTGAGCGCCGTACGAAAAGCTCTTCCCGGGGAAAATCGGGACAGTGGCTTTCCGTTTTTGGATCCAGCCAAATTCCTTGCCGGAATGATGTCAGACATTTTCAGCGAGATCTTCTTTTGGCTGCTCAACGTATTTGCCATTAAAATCCACCTTTTCCCATTGTTTTGTGCTGGAATTATACTGTTTGATCACGCGCGCCGGAATACCAACGGCGACGGAATAATCCGGAATATCTTTCGTGACCACCGAATTCGCACCGATCACGCAATGCTTGCCAATGTTTGCACCGATGATACAAACATTTTCACCTATCCAGCTTTCGTCGCCAATTGAAACCGATCGATGGAATTTTGTTGGTAGCTCAATGGGTGGGTTGGAAATGTCTTCGTAAGTATGCAGATTATCCGAGATATACACTTTGTCCGCGGTTAGAACTTTTTTGCCAATATATACATCGCGAACAGAAGCAATATGATTAAAATTTCCCAGTCGTGACAGGTCATCGATAACGAGCCTTGGTTCATGTTCGTCGATTTTCAAAGCGACCAGCCAGGCTTTTTTAAGAATTCTGACACCTTCCCCAATCTCCATATATTTTGCATTTTGGATATCCATCGGATACAAAATGCGTGAAGTTTTGCCGAATCGTTTAAAATTCGAACTGAAAAGGTATGCCCACAATTTTTTATGGATCCGCTCATAGAGCTTTTTCATTTTTTCGTAATTGATGTTGATCATATTTACCACCCGAAATGGTTAAAAATTGATTGTAACTTTTGTCAGCTTTTAACAGTGAGATATTTATTTTCCTTGTAATTTCTGAAACCCTTCAAAAAGATAAATTTTTTCTTAAGTTGCACGTAATTTTTGATCATAGCAGAAATAGCACTATGGATTAAGTGATTGTAGCTTACATATTTTGCAAATTTTATCAGCGAGATTACTCTATATGATAAATCATTTTCAGTCTTCAGGATCTTAAGTGCCGTATTCAGAGGTTCTTTGTTTTTTCCAATAATTGTCTGATTGAACACGAAGTGCTGTACAGAGCTATTCCGTCTGGAATTAAAAACTTTTTTAATCCTCATTCTGAGTTCCGGGGACAAATCCGTATCATGCAACCAGGGAGTTGTTCTTAATTTTAGTGTGGATAAGACGACATTCAATTGCCGATTTTCGGACCAGGATTCTTCATGAACAAAAAACAGTGCGCACGGTTTTTTTGAAATGAAGAATGGATGATGGCGCGATATCCTCATCATGTAATCCTGGTCACAAGCGCTCTGATTTTCAGGGTCCAGAAATCCGACCTGCTCGATGACTTTTCTGCGAAATAGAACTCCCTCCCAAATTGGAATTCCTTTTTCCATGAGATGAATAAGTCCCATTGGTGGATTAATGAATCCCGGTTTCCACTTATCAAGGGAACCGGAGATTTTTTGGTAGTCATTTGTAATCCGAAGCGTCTGACCTGCAAAGAAGATGGCTTCGGAATTCTGCTTGAGAGCGAGAATCGCATCTTCATAAAAGTTCGGCAATAAAACATTATCATCAGAAAGAAGAGAGAAATATGGAGATTTCACCATCTTTAAGCCGGAGTTGAAATTATTTACAGCGCCGATATTTTCATCATGTTCATGATACACGACTCTGGAATCCTCTTGCGAAATTTTTAGTACAGTCTCTTTTGTCTCATCGCCGGATGCATTATCAAAAACATGAACCTGCAAATTATGATATGTTTGGTTCAAGACACTTTTAATGGCTCTTACTAATAATTTGGGTCTTTTGTAAGTTGGAATTATTGTAGTAATTTGGGGTGTGTTTTCTTTGGATATCATGAAAATTACTCCGGTTTTTTTGCCTAAATATACTTGACTAACTTTATTGGAGTTATAGCAGATAAGTTATATGTGATTTTTCTTTGACAGACAGATTAGCTGCATTGAATAAATCATCCGGTGTACCGATATCGATACAATCTCCCTGATCAAAAGTTAAGCTTTGGATTTCGAATTTGTGATCTATTGCAGCTTGAAAAACGTCTCCGATTGTTAATTCACCCTGATACGTTTTGTTCAAAATCTCATTCGAGGAAATTTGACCGTTTAGCATATGATGCATGAATCTTGTAAAAGATGGTTTCCAGATTGCAATGCACCAGGTATATTTTAAATCGGTGCTACCAGGATTTTTGTAGATTTTTCTTATAAATCCAGAATCGTCGACTTGAACCATATCCTTCTTGTGCGGTTCATTCGTCGGAAAAAGTCCTAAAGTGACATCAGCCCTTGACTTGTTAATGCGATCTATTAATTGGACAAATGCTTTTTCAGTATTGAAAATAATATCAGGGAATCCAAAAGCAACAATTGCATTGTTAATAAAAGGATAAGCAATGTCCAGCGTATAGGGAACGCCATCCGTTTTTTCAGTCACTAAATATGAAAAATTCATATTTAGTTCTTTTTGTCTGCACAGATATTCGGGAATATCCCATTTTCCAATCCGTAAAATAAAGATGGCATTTCTGATATGAGCACGCCGCATTTTTTCCAAAAGGTAGAGACATGCCGGTTTAGGCAGAAGATTGCCGCTTTTAGTTTTATAGAATCCTATTGGCAATATTTCTTTACTTACCGGTATCGGCAATAGACGTTTGGCAGAACCGGCAGCCGGAATGAGTCCAATGATTTCTTGAGAGTTTAACAAATAATTTTGTCTGTGAAATTTTTGCTTTAAGTTAATAAGATGCGAACTAATTTACATTCGCAGTAATTAATTTTGCGATGACTTGCTTTTCAGTTTTCCACTTAAGCTCAAAGTCACGAATTTCTTTTTGAGTATAAAAGTGTTTCACAAGTTTTGATTTATAAAATTTATCAATATAAGATTTTGGAAAGCAAATAGAGCTTTTGAATTTATGATAAATTTCAGAATAGCCTTTTTGTTCTGCCAGATTTACATTAAATAGTTCGAAATTATCAATATTCAAAAATTCTCTAAAGGCTTTTTTTTTGCATTGGTCAAGATTTTCCAGTCGGATAAGCAAGACTTTCGCTCTTTTACAGTTATACACTTTGTATCCATGGTTTTTAGGGAATGGAGTTGAGTACACATCAACACCGAATGTTTGCTTTAGTTCCTTATCAAACCACCAGAGTGGCTTTTCGTGATCATGCTTTTCAAAATATAGCTTGATAAGTTCGGTGACTAATTCATCCTGTTTTAAAGTTCTTGCTTTTTGAGGATAATTAAATTCCGGAAATCGATGATTTATATCCTGAAAAAATGAAGAAATATTTCTTGCAATAGGATCCCGGACTAATGTGATAATTGTCCATTTCTTGCTTGAATCGCTGTTTATGCGTTTCCGCAGGTACCTTCCTCTTGCGTAATGACCCGGCACACTATGTGTTAAATGAAATGCATTTTTTAATACTTTTTCAAGATTATCCAGATTTTCTTTTGTCAATGTATGGATGTGATATACTGCTCGATTCAGATTTAATGCATTCAAGGAATGTTGCAGGGTCGAAGATCCCACTTTTCCCATCTGATATATTAATATTGGGTTTTTCTGCCATCGAGATTTTGAATAAAACCAAAACGTCTGGAAAGCTTTTGCAGTATAATAATTTTTAAAGGCATACTTTTTAAGAATTTCTCTTGCCTGATCTTTTAGTCGCTTCATGTATCATTCCTTTGTTAAAAAGATTAGTGTGATTGAGTTGAGATTTGCAGAACACGATTCGTCTCTCAACTTTCTATTTTAACAGATTGAAAAATATGAAGCTTTTTTTAACATGCTCTTCAACAAATTGAAAAAATCTAACTCGATCGTTTCTTCACGATATTATCCATCATTTTCGAGTTTCCTGGCAATATCGATTTTTATTGGCTGAATTTCTCCGGCGGATTTGTTCTTGAAAAGAGAACTTTTTGACAAAAACAAGGAGAAAAAGCGTTGCCTTATCATATCTCCAAATAGAATATAACCTCCAATCAGGAATAGGAGAGATGCGACGATATAACTGGCTATTAACATAGGCAGAGTGAGGTCACCGAACCAAACGAGGATCAACCAAGTTGCGAGGTATGATCCTGCGATCAATAATAATAAACGGCTTATATGCACATAAAAGTTCTTCACGGGAATATCCAGACATATTCTGTAATACTTGGGAATCGTGTAGGCATAGTGAAAAAGCATTCTGGATACATACGCCACTCCCGCGCCGACTAAACCATATTTATATATCAATAATCCCGTAGCCGGTAAAACAATGAACAATGAGTAGAAATTTGCTTTAACTGTAATTTCCGGCTTATTTATGACTGTAGCAAATAACTGCGGCATTCTTATTGTTCCATGTAGAAAGAAACCAAAAGCAAGCAGAGCAATAGGTAGATGCAGAAGTTTTGCTACCTCAGAATCGAATATATAAGTAAAAAAAGGAAGTGCAAAAAAGGGAATTAAAGCTAGGATCGGTACAATGCTAAAAGTGATCACATCCTGCAGTTTATTGTATTGCGATTTAAGCCGATTATTTTCCTTTCGCCCATAGAGCGAACATAACGATGGAAAAGCTGCTTTTACAATTGAATTCTGGAAAAATATTGCTTTGCCCACATTGCTGTAGGCAAAAGAATAATATCCGAGAATGCCAATCGGCATTAATTTGCTAATCAGAAGTTTATCGATTTTTTGATAAACAGTCATGACAACTGTTTGAAGAGTCATCTTAGTCGCAAAATTAATATTTCGTTTGATTACGGCAATCGAAAATCCCGGTATCATCGCTGTCATCGGGAAAAAACGAAGTGTAAAGATGAAATATGAAATGATCAAGAGAATATATGATAGTGCATATAAGTAGATGACGTGAAATAGATTTGTACTTCCCAAAAGTAAAACCAGAATGATGCTAAGCTGACGAATCGCAGTCACCGCAACATCAATGGAATTTGTATAATCCATTCTTTCAATGCCGTTGAATATTCCAAAATACAGTGATTTTGGAATTACCAGAATTGCAGCGATACCAAGGATTCTCAGCATCCTGACCGCTGTTTCATGATTCAATGAGGTGAGATTTATCCAGTTTTCAACGATTATCGGGGAGAAGATATAAATAAGTAGTCCAAGAAGGACGAAAATAGTCCAGTAAAATAATGAACCGGTTTGAATCAACCGATGGATATATTTGGGCTCGGACTTGTGATAGGAAGCAACTTCCCTCATTGTGGTAGATGTAACACCAAAATCAAGTGCTGTATTCAGGAATGTTCCGATCACGGTTGTGAAAAAAATGATACCAAGTACATCTGCGCCCAATTTTCCGTAGATAAACTTTACGGCAAAGAAACTTAGTAATATAGTTGTAAATTGCCCAACAACATTGTAAATTATATTTTTTTTTAGCTTCGACACGCTACACCATATTTAGTATGTGGAATCTTTTCAGTCAATTAGAT